>JANQSK010000020.1 GCA_028284105.1 Anaerolineae bacterium | reverse complement strand
TTTGTCAGCAATGAGCAGACAGGCTTGCTCACAATTAGTGAAACCGTCTTCCCAGGCTGGAAAGCGTATGTGAATGGTCAAGAGTTGCCGATTTTACGCTCAAATGGCATTTTTCGGAGCGTGGTTATGCCGCCTATGAGTGGCAATCAGCCCAATGAAGTCGTATTCATCTTCGAGTCAACTGTCGTTCGACAGGGGCAACTCGTTTCAACAATTGGTTTATCAATTTCAATCTTATTAATTGTGATTTTTTCATGGTTAAAGACGACAGAAATTAATACGGGGCAAACCCTCAGCCAACGATGGGCTGAACAATGGCAGCGCCTCAAAGAGGAAGTAGAGCAAGAAGATGTTTCCTAGTATTGAAGACGCATTGATCAGGTGAAAAGCAATATCTTAATATAAAACAAGGAACAAAAGGCATTCATGTGAAAACGCCAAGGGATCTTGGAAAAGAGAGAGATCAATTGGCATTTTCACCCATTAAAGGAATATGACTCATGAAAGGCATGGTATTTACTGAGTTTTTAGAAATGGTTGAAGACGAATTTGGTTGGGAGGTCGCCGACGAAATAATTGAAGAAAGCAACCTACCTTCTGGTGGGGCTTACACTTCCGTCGGAACCTATCCCCACACGGAAATGGTTTCCCTCGTGGTCAATTTAAGCAAAAAAACCGAGGTCGCAGTACCAGACCTTTTAAAAGCATACGGCCGTTATCTGTTCAAACGGTTTAATGATGCATATGGCACCTTTTTTGAAAACGTCGAATCAACCTTTGATTTTCTTCAAAAGATTGAAAACTACATTCACGTTGAAGTTTTAAAACTTTATCCTGAGGCAGAGTTGCCTAGTTTTGATTATGAACGTCCCTCTGAAAATCAGCTCGTCATGTTTTATAAATCAGAACGGCCGTTTGCTGATTTTGCCGAAGGTTTAATCCAAGGGTGCATCTTGCACTTTGGTGAAAGTATTACAATTGAACGTGAAGACCTTAATGAAGCCAATGGCTCCGAGGCGAAGTTTATTCTCTCAAAAGCAGTATGACCATCGAGCAAAAATTTAAGCGCCGCATTGAGCGTGAAAAAAGAGCCCGAAAAGAAGCTGAACATCTCCTCGAACAAAAAAGCTTAGAGCTTTACAACGCCAACAGAGAACTCAAAACTGCTCATGATGAGCTTGAAGCCCGTGTGCAAACACGCACTGTCGAGCTTCGGCAAAGCAATCAAAAGCTTCAAGAAGAGATAGTTGAGCGGGAAAAAACAGAGCTTGCCCTTGCTAAAGCGAGGGATGAAGCAGTTGAAGGATCCCGCCTCAAATCTGAATTCCTGGCCAATATGAGCCATGAAATCCGCACGCCTCTCAATGCCATTATTGGGCTTACCAACTTATTGGTTGATACATCGCTCAATTTTGAACAAAAAGATTTTCTCCAAACGATCAATGCCAGCGGGAATTCACTGCTTGCCATTATCAATGACATTTTAGACTTCTCACGCATCGAAGCCAATAAGCTAGAACTCGAAGAACATCCCCTTCTCTTGCATGAATGTGTAGAAGAAGCCTTAGATCTACTTGCTCAAAAGGCGTTTGATAAAGGTCTTGAGCTCGCCTACTTCCTAGATACCGATTTACCAAAGATGTTCCTTGGAGACATTACCCGTCTCAGGCAAATTTTGGTCAATCTACTGAATAATGCGATTAAATTTACTGAGTCAGGGGAAGTAATCTTATTTATTGATGGTCAACCTCGTGATGCTCAATACTTTGAACTTCACTTTGCTGTACGTGACACAGGTATCGGTATTCCCGAAGATCGACTCAATCGCTTGTTCAACTCTTTTAGTCAGGTGGATGCCTCGACGACAAGAAAGTTTGGGGGCACAGGCTTAGGATTAGCAATTAGTCGTCGTTTAGCCAACTTAATGGGAGGTGAAATGTGGGTCGAAAGCACAGAAGGTGTTGGCTCAACATTTCACTTTACCATCGTTGTTGAAGCGTTCGTTGATACCCTAAATTCTGAACAAGAACATACGCATTTGCCGTTACAGAATAAATCCGTACTGATTGTGGATGACAATGAAACCAATCGGCTAATCCTGAGTCGGCAGGTGCAATCTTGGGAGATGCAACCAACGGCCGTTTCCTCTGGGGCTGAAGCCTTAAAGCTACTCCAATCAGATCACACTTTCGAAATTGCCATCATCGATATGCAAATGCCTGAAATGAATGGGGTTGAATTAGGGCAAGCGATTCAAGCGATGAATCTCGAAAATCGCTTTCCTATGATTATGCTCTCCTCTATCGGAACGAGACCGAAAGCAGCCGAAAAGCCGCTTTTTGCGAATTATGCGACAAAACCCGTCAAGCCGTCTTTATTAAAACGCGCCCTGTTACTTGCCCTAAATGAGGGAGCAACCAACGAGACTCAGCAATCAGAATCAACCCAAACACCCCAATACAGCAAGCAATATCCTCTCAAGATCTTGCTTGCAGAAGACAATTTGATCAATCAAAAAGTGGCGATCAATATGTTTAAGCGATATGGATATCGACCTGATATTGCAGGAAATGGTTTAGAAGCGATCCAGGCACTTCATCGTCAAGATTATGATGTCATCTTTATGGATGTTCAAATGCCCGAGATGGACGGTATTGAAGCAACAAAAAAGATCATTCAGCAATGGAAAGAAAAACGCCCTCGTATCGTCGCTATGACAGCAAATGCCATGAGCGGGGATCGAGAGCGCTTTTTAAGTGCTGGTATGGATGATTATGTGAGCAAGCCCGTCAAAATGGATGAGCTAGAATCTGCTATCAAACGTTGTGTCTCTACCCTTCAAGTAGAACAGTAAAGATTTCTTCAAAAAAGTCGATGCGCTGATAACCAGCAAATATTTGATTATTAATATCAAATATAGGTTGGCTATAAATGCCACGGTTTCGACGATGCTGATCTAAAGCTAACACGGTTGCTAAACCATCTGGCCCATCGAAACAGGCCTCAAAAGTTGCTTGATCTGCACCTGCCCCGACAGCAAGCGCAATCAATTCATCTCGCGTTGCCCCCCACAAATCACCCAAATTTTCAAACAATGTTTTGTGAACATCCCAAAATAGTTCAGGTGATTGCTGTGCGGCACATTCAGCAGTTAGTGTCGCAAAAGTACTTGAATCGCCATGATTAAGCACTGGCCAAAAGATGATTTGTACTTGTCCTGTTTTTACGTAGTTTTCAATAATTTGAGGTTCTGTGTCCAACACGTGGGCACGGCAGGAGCTTCACAAAAAATCTGAGTAATCTATCATTCGAATGGGCGCGTCTGGGCTACCCAAATAATAGGCTCCCAACGGTGTCCGGCCTGCTTCCATAAAGTTGACCACTTCTTCCACTGGCTCTTCAGTTGGTTCTGGCTCTGGAATAGCTGTGGGGCTGGGTTCGTCTGCTACGGGTTCTTCACTGACGATTTCAACAGTGGGAACGGCCGTTGGCTCTTCGGGTTCTGGCGGTGTTGTCGGTTCGACCTCGACCACTTCCTCAACAACCTCCTGAACAGCAGGCTGCTCATTTGATTGTGCTGGTGGCTCGGGAACGACCGTTTGTGCCTGACAACCCAATATAAAAATTAAAAATACAAGAAACCACTTACTTTTCATAGCGAGCTATTGTATTTCAACTTCTAAAAACATTACACCCGACACTCACCAATCTCTTCTCTGAGGTCCTTCCCTTTCGATTGCTGCTTCATTTCTTGAAAACGAATCAGATATTGCATTTGGCGTGTAGAGAAAGGTTTATTGTGACCATCGACATAAATATCAGCATCTGGTGTCAGAAAATCTCGAATAATATCTAAATCCAGTAGCTCTTCTTCACCTGGCTCTTGTTCATAAATGGGCGGCGGATAGTACGAATCAGCAACAAACACAACCCCTTCATTTTTGACTTCAACCACAATCGAATCAATAGCATGAATGCCACCGACATATCGGCACTCAAGATGCACATTTGGCAATGTTAAATCGTACTGATTATCAAAAACCAATGTCGGCATTTTTATGGAAAATTGGCTCCAATCCCCCGCACAGGTGAGCATTTCCATCACCTGATGACGCATGCGAGGAATATTTTCCCATCGATCGCGCAAAAAGGGTTCACCCCAAGGAATTGTTTGTTGGCGTTCTAAGAATGGAACGGTCCGTTGATTGGCAATGATAGGCACATCAAAGCAGTGCGCCCCAAAGACATGATCCCAATGATTATGCGTGTAAATAATCTGGCTTACTGGTGCGAACCCTTGCTCAGAAACGGCCGTTTTGATGCGTTCCGCATGAGGTGCTCCATTCCCAGCATCAATCAGAATCGTATGATCACCGTCTGTGATGATGCCAATATTGGGTTGAGTAATGTTTTCCCCTTTCTCAAAGGGAAATAGCCAAACATGGGGGGAAAGTTGCTTCAATGTCATCTTTATCTCCATTCCCCGTCATTCCGATGGAGGTAAGCAATAATTTTTGAGTTGTGGATAAGTTCAATTGACTATCTACTGCTTACTATCAACCTACTTAGGCTTTGTGCCCACGTGTATTGCTACCGTCCCAAACATAAACATGCGATATTTCACATCTTCATATCCCACATCTCGCATGATGTCTGCAAGCGTATCGGGGTCTGTAAACTGTTGGGTACTGTCTGGCAAATAGCTATATGCATCTGCCTCACCAGTGATCAGACGCCCCAAAGTTGGAATGACGTAGTTGAGATGGATCATAATGAAAGGACGTAACAAATTATCTTTCGGTGGGCTTGATTCCAGAACCACAACCTTGCCACCCGGCTTGAGGACGCGCATTTGCTCTTCAAAGGCGCCTCGTACGTCAATTACATTTCGCATCAAAAAGCCTGAGGTCACTGCGTCAAAATGCGTATTTGGAAAGGGTAATGCCAGTGTATCTGACCCTACCCACTGAATTGGTTCTCGTTCTGGAATGCGTTTCCCAGCTTGCATCATCTCAACAGTAAAGTCGCCTCCCACAGCCTGTAATGAGGGATCACGATTGAGTGCCTCTAAAGCAATATCGCCTGTGCCCGTAGCAATGTCGAGCAAACGGCCGTTTGTGGGCAATGCCGCCCAATCGATGACGACGCGTCGCCATTTTAAATCTTGTCCACCCGTCATAAGACGGTTCATTAAATCATATCGATCAGCAACCCGCGCAAACATATTTTGCACATATTGCGCACGCTCTTCGCCTTGTAGATGTGCCATAATTTTTGAAAAGATAAAAGAACGTTGGAACAATAGGCTCCAACGTCCTTCGATCTCATGTCTCCGTAATTTTAAGAATGAGGGATACTGATTGAAGAAGAGAAGGTTCTCTTGTTTCTAAACTGTGCGCCCTCTACGCTGAAGCTAATTATAGCAAGGGTAGAAGAGAAACGGCCGTCTTTTTCTATCAAACTTATGAAATAATCAACGGCCGTTAACCCGTAAAGACCTTTCCGTGTTTTAGTATGTCAATTAGCGACTCAATTCATACACTTTTGGAACAATTTGGTCTCGTAAGGTCACAAGTTCAGGGTAATCATAGAAAAATAAAACTTTTTGATCTGCAATTGAGTTGCCTGTAGGTTTTCTTTGTAAAACAAAGGCCGTCCAAGATTCCGCGATATCTTCCCCTGGATTGGTAGCTGCATAATCGGTCAAGAACTGATCTTCATATTGCTCATAAAACGCATAAAGTCCATCATAGTCTTCAGGATCAATCTGTTGATTCTCTTCATAGATCTCAGCCCAAAATTGATCATAGAAGACATTGATATATGAATCAGGGAGAGCACACCCTTCACCCGTGAAGAATGTGGGACATGCTTCAGCAGCTTCCTCATAAATTATCTCATCATCACTAAAGTACACATCCTCATTGAATGGCACTTGGCTATCATTGAGTGTCAAAATATGCCCATATTCATGAATCAGCGTATAGATAAACTCGCGGCGATTTTCGATATCGAGCACATCGACAACCATGCGCCACTCTCTTGGTGAT
>JANQSK010000012.1 GCA_028284105.1 Anaerolineae bacterium | reverse complement strand
GAAATGACTGTTGAGCTATCCTCTGATGCAGACGAAACAAAAATAAAAGACCTGATTGCTTTGGCAGAACAAACATCTCCAGCCCAACGCTACATGAATGAAAGTCTAGAGAATACTTTTACGCTTTCACACAATGGCCAAACAATTGATGTTGGCGACATGACGCATTCATCTGCTGAGATGCCGGCTGAGCCAACGCCAGCGCTTGATTCAGCCCACCCTATCAACACGGAAAGCTATGAAAGAGACATTATCTCCAAGAGTAAATCAGCCGAAACAGTGTTTGGTGTTGAAGGGGGTGCCGGTAGTTCACTTCAAGCCACCCAAAAGCGGACTCTCCATGTGCGTGGTGTGGTTACTTTGCGTGACGATGGCCTTATGGAATGCGGCATTCAACTGTTTAAACCGCTAGGTAGTCACTTTCTCTTTGTTGGAGATGAAAATGGAACCGGAAGAGCCCCCTCAAGCCTTGATTATTTGTCAGCAGGAGTTGGCTTTTGTTATATGACCCAAATCGGCCGTTATGCGCACATCGTTAAGCAAGATATGAAGGCTTACAGTGTCGTTCAAGACACATCATTTGAAATTAGCGATAAAAGCTCTGTCGCGCATCCCGTTGATACACACACCTACTTGGTAACGGGTGAAGCGAACGAAGCTGCACAAAAAACGCTGTGGATGAGTGAGCGCACCTGCTTCTTACATGCCGCCATGCGTGGCTCCACAAAAACACAGATTACGATTAAAAGCTTAGAATAATAGGTTTGATTATGAATTTAGAAAGAAAAACAATTGTCGTTACGGGAACATCGCGGGGGTTAGGCGCCCAAATAGCACAGCAGCTAAAGGCCTCAGGAGCCCGCGTCATTGGCCTAGATAAGAATGAGACCACGGAGCATGTCGACCACTATATTCCTTTAGATTTAGCTGATGGAAAGTCGATTGAAACGGCCGTTTCTCAAATCAACGAACCCATCCACGGCCTCTGTAACGTTGCCGGTGTTGCCCCCACATTACCTCCGCCACTCGTTTTAAAGATCAACTACTTCGGAAATCGTCACCTCAGTGAAATGATGCTCCCTAAAATCGAAGAAGGGGGCAGCATCGTTAATATCGCCTCAGGGACAGCAATGGGTTGGGCGCGAAATATCGAGAAACATAAAGTGTTACGAGAGTTATCTATTGAGGATGATTTAGAAGCATTTTGTGCTGAGTACGATATTGTAAAAGCCAATTGCTATCATTTTAGCAAAGAAGCAATCGTGGCTTGGACCATCAGTGAATGGAAGCGTCGTGAAGAAAGAGACGTTCGCATGAATGCGATTAGCCCAGGCCCAATTGAAACCCCATTGCTTCCCGATTTTCTTTCAGACATGACGCCTAAAGATGCGCCAATGTTTGAGATGCAACGCTCTAATGCTGAACCAGAAGAAATCGCAAACGTCGTTTTATTCCTTCTCGATGATGCAAGCCGCTGGATTCATGCAGCCAACATCCCAGTAGATGGCGGTCTATCAGCAATTGTGCAAAAACGAATATTCCAATTTTAAATTGAACTAGACGTCTAAAGGCTCAGCCTTCGCTCACTTTGATTAAAGGTTTTGAGAGGCTACCTACAGAACAACAAAAGAGGTTTGAAATGAATCGCGAAGAACAAATCATTGATTACAATTATCCAGACTTTGATGACAACGCATTAGCCCACGTGATGAAGTGGATTGGCAACCAGCCCCCTCTTGGCAAAAGAGCCCCTGATTTCCCTCTCTGGCAATTGACGGATGATGCTGACAATCCTTTAGAAGAAACAACACTGATGGCGGTCATCAAGCAAAACAAGCTAACAATCGTCGAATTTGGGAGTTTTACCTGACCGTATTGTGGGATGGCGTCGCCATCCATGAATGAATCTGCAGTGCGATTGGCAGAGCACGGAGTTGGGTCCATTTTCTTGTATACCCATGAAGCCCATCCAGGGGAAAACTATCCTGAACATCGATCGATGGAAGATAAAATTCGCGCAGCCCAAGCGTTACGTGACCACTATGGCGTCAATCGTCCAATCTACCTCGACCATCTGGCTGGCGATCTCCATATCGCTTATGGCGGGCTTGCCAACATGACTTGGATATTTAACAAGAGCGGTGTTGCCCTCTATCGGTCCCGCTGGACAGATGCACCAAGTAGTGAAACCGCTGCGCTTTACTATGTTGATGTGCAAGAACGACGCAAAAATCGTGAGAAACTGGCTCCATTTATGGTAGAACGTATCGACTATCGAGATGTGAATAAAGAAAAAAGGCTCGAGGGTCTTGCAAAAGCGGGTCAAAAAGCGGTTGATGACTGGGTGAAACTCTATGAACAGGACAAGCTGTTCTTTAAGCCAGCTGATGATCCTGGCGCGTAATCGCAGCCAACAAAACAAATAAAGCATTCCATCCAAAAAGGAGAATTATGCAATCTACAAGTTCTGTTCAAACAGACAAAGCACCCCGTTTTATGAAAGCGTTAGTGAACCATTTTAGTCGAAAAGCCTCTGCAGCCTATGAAGGAAACAGTGGCTACATCGAATTTGATTTTGGTCGTTGTGACATAGAGGCACAATCTGACACACTGTCATTCAAACTTAACAGCCCCGGTCAAGAAGAGCTTGATCGTCTCAAAATGGTGGTTGATAAGCATCTTGCTCGGTTCAGCCAGGATGAGATAACCGGGTTGGAGTGGCAAGAAAACGGATAAAATCCAAGCAGTACGATAGAAAATAGACTCCCTTAGGAAGAGGTATCTATGACCAATCAGCAACCCAACTTTCTTGTCATTATGACTGATCAGCACTGCTATGATCAGCTATCGTGTCATGGCAATACGGTCGTCAAAACACCTAACATTGATAAGCTGTTCGCACACGGCACAAGCATCAAGGGGATGTATACGGCAACACCGATGTGCATGCCCAATCGACAAGCTTTTTTGACGATGCGGATGAATTCGGTCAATGGGAGCCACAGCAATGGGGTTGCACTTGATTTAGACAGCAATACTTTTCCTGAGCTATTACGCGCTGCGGGGTATCGAACCGCCTTGATTGGCAAGTCCCATTTACAAAATATGACCGATATGGTGCCATTCCAAACAGCAGAGGAAGCGCCTGAGGACAAGGTGGTTCCTCCTCCCCATTTGATGAATGCGGACAAAACGGCCGTTAAATACAGCGCCACCAACTATGAGCAAGAACGGCGGCATCAATGGGAAGACGCTTCGTTTGAACCCCAAACCCCATACTATGGGCTTGATGACGTCATCATGGCCTCCCACCATACAGAAGTGGCGCAATATCATCACAAACGTCACCTCGATGCTGTCGACCCCACGATTGCACAAAACACAGGACCCAAACATGCCATTAAGGGTGGCGATGTCAATCCGCAAACCTATGCCTCCGCACTTGATCCAGAACATTATTCAACCCGCTTTATTGCGGATAAAACAATGCACTGGTTAGAACATCACACCAGCAAGCGAGAAAACATCCCTTTCTTCCTCTGGTGTTCGATAACTGATCCCCATGTGCCTTGGACACCGCCTGAAAAATATTATGATCTGTATGATCCTGAAGATGTGATCCTGCCCGAATCATTCTATGAATCACCACGCACCCAAACGTCATTGCTCAATTCCGTGTATGAAAATGAGCGCAATGGCAATCGCAAACCCAGAATGCCCTTTATGTCTGATGAAGCAGAGGCACGACGCATCATCGCCACAGCCTACGGCATGATTGCGTTTATTGATGAAGTGGTCGGTGAGTTAATAGCTAAGCTAGATGAAACGGGGCAAGCGGAAAATACGGTCATCATTTTCACGAGTGATCACGGTGACTACATGGGGCAGCACGGCTTGTTTTTGAAGGGCTCAGCCCACTATCAATCCCTCGTGAAGGTGCCTTTTATCTGGTGTGATCCAATGCCAGAATACAATCAAGGCGAAATTAAAGCATTGGCAAGCTATATTGATATCGGGCGAACAATTCTCGATCGCGCTGATCTTTGGCCGTACCATGGTGCCCAAGGCCGTAGCTTCTTACCATTATTAGCGGGTCAATCAGAAACGCATCGTCAACGAGTCATCGTAGAGACTGTGTCATTCTCACCTCAATTCGAGGTCCCCATTTGGGCAAAAATAAGAACCCTCATTGTGGATCGCTATCGACTGACTATTTACACTCATCAGGATGAAGGAGAGCTTTACGATTTAGAAACAGATCCAGAGGAGATTGTTAATTTGTGGGATTCGGCTGAGCACGTATCAATCAAGTCTGAACTTTTATTCCAACTGGCGCAAGAAATGGCGTCACTAGCTGATACATCACGCCTTCCAGCCAAGCTGGCATAATTCATTTATTGACCACCCATCAACTTTTCATTCTCCACATAAACAACTATGGACAACAAAAATTCATTGCTTCACATTTGCCCCTTTTTTCAATATGAGCCTGACGTTGGCTTAGCGTTTGAGCCTCGGGAACATGATTGGACTGAAATTGAGTATTGGGAAATGATTGCCAAATGGGCAGAACACGGCCGTTTTGATGCCATCTTTTTTGCTGATTTTTGGGGTGCAGCACGTGACCCAGTCAGCATTCGGAACGGTAAAAACTTCCCCATGCTCGATCCGCTCTTACTCGTCTCACGACTTTCAGCGGTTGTTCAAAATTTAGGCTTTCTCGTGACGATGTCGACTTCTTTTTATAACCCCTACATGGTGGCTCGAAAGATGCAAACGCTAAATCACATTACAAACGGCCGTATTGGTTGGAACATCGTTACCTCCGTTAATCAAAAAGAGGCCGACCAGCTTGGCATGACGCTACCCGGTCACGATGAGCGGTATGAACGGGCTTACGAGTATGTTGACCTTGTCAAAAAGCTGTGGGCCTCATGGGAACAGGATGCTGTTGTTAACGATTACGAAAACAATCATATAAGCGATGTTGATAAGGTTCATCAGGTCAACTTTGATGGCAACTGGTTTAGTTCAGCAGGGCCACTAGCCGTCCATCGTCATCCAGCAGGCGATCCCGTTTTGGTACAGGCAGGCTCATCACCAGAAGGGATGGCCTTTGCTGGCAAGCATGCCGAAATCATTTTTAGTCCAAACGGTCCCGACCATGTCAAAAAGGCGCGTGTTGAAAAGTTGCGGGCTGCCGTTTCGGACGCAGGCCGCGATCCCTACTCCGTCAAAATTTTATTTCCAATTGGTGGTTGTGTAGCTGCTTCACGAGCCGAGGCAGATGAACGTGCGGCTCAGATTGCAGAAAGCGTACCAGATGAAGTCGGATTAAGTACAGTAGAAGGTTTATCTGGATTTGACCTATTGAGCCACCCAATCGATACAAAAATCAGCGAGATTGTGGATCAGGTGACTGGTGTCCGCGGGCTTTTCAACATGGCCGCCGAAAAAGGGTGGACGATACTTGATACCGCTCGATTTATCACAAATCGTGTTTCAGACACGCGGTTTGTGGGGGCAGCAAACG
The DNA here is from genome assembly GCA_028284105.1 of Anaerolineae bacterium. Taxonomy (GTDB): domain Bacteria; phylum Chloroflexota; class Anaerolineae; order Promineifilales; family Promineifilaceae; genus QQUD01. The sequence continues at coordinate 1,842 of JANQSK010000012.1, read as the reverse complement.
ATGTAGCAGATAGTATTGAGGCTGAAACGGAGGCGCTTGGATTTGATGGATATATGTTCCGTGCTACCTACTTTGCGCCTCACTATGTGCGCGATATGTCAACGATGCTGGTGCCAGAGTTGCAACGGCGGGGTCGGATGCGGAAACAATACGAAACTAACACACTACGGAGCTACTTAGCTTAGCTAAGCAGATAACATGTCTTTGTTGAGGGATAAATGCTAAAAGTCATTGGAGTCGGATACGGCCGTACTGGAACAACATCATTAAAACATGCACTAGGTTTACTCGGACATTCTCCTTGCCATCACATGAGTGAGTTGATAGACAACGAAGCTTTGTCTCAAAAATGGTATGATGTCACTTTTAATGACAATCGTGAATGGAACAAAGTCTTTGAAGGGTATCAAGCAACGCTTGACTGGCCATCAACCAGCTATTGGCGCGAGTTGGCAGACTACTATCCTCAAGCCAAATTGATCTTAACAGTTCGAGATTCCGAAAGCTGGTACAAGAGTATGGTCAAAACGGTTTTACCTGTTATGGAAAACCCCCTTGGTGAAAAAGGATCTGCCACATGGCTGCGTCGAATGACCTCGATCAAGCTTATCCGCAACGACACGTTTAATGGAATGGGATTAACTGATTCAAAGGCAACAATTCAAAGATTTGAACAGCACAATAAGGAAGTGATGGCCACATTTGGGTCTGAGCGTCTGCTTGTTTTTCAAGCTCAAGATGGTTGGGGTCCGCTGTGTAACTTTCTCGGTGTTCCAGTGCCTGATGTGCCATTTCCACATTCCAATTCAGCTTCTCAATTCCCACAACAGCTCTATAACCAACAATCATCAAAAAACGCAGAGGATGCCTTATGAGTCATGAGACTAAAGAAACGGCCGTGTTTCCCGCCACGCGCACCTTCAACAAGGCAGTGTCGGAAAGGCTGCCACTCGATGATCAACAAGCTTTTGAAGATGCTAAGAGGGGCTGGCTAGCATCGTTTCCGGAGGGGGGCATCAAGCGTCCAGATGGTCGTACGGTTTGGGATATAGGCTGGTTTGAATTTCAAGATGGAGCAAGCCCTGACAGCGTCAACCCCTCTCTTTGGCGTCATGCTCAGTTAAACAATATCGACGGTCTTTTTGAAGTGTGTGATGGGGTTTGGCAAGCTCGCGCTTGTGACTACGCCAATATGACCATCATTCGAGGTAACTCAGGTTGGATCATTGTGGATCCGCTCGTAGCACGAGAAACGGCCGCCGCCGCATTAGAATTAATGAATAACACCCTTGGTGAACAACCGGTCAGCGCCGTACTCGTGACCCACTGTCATCCTGACCATTTCGCCGGTATTCGCGGCGTTGTTGGGGATGATCCCGACCAGTTCCCACCCATTTATGTGCCTGAAAACTTTACCGAAGCCGCAGCTTCGGAAGGCATTATGGCAGGGACCGCCATGTTCCGTCGTTCAATGTTTCAATTTGGCGTTGGGTTACCCATCGGGCCTACTGGCAAAATAGATGGCGGCATTGGCAAAATGCCGGCTCAAGGGACACGCACCTTTGCTGCTCCGTCCCACTTTATCCGTGAAACGGGTGAAACGCGCATTATTGATGGCGTAACGTTTGAATTCCAAATGGCTTCTGGCACTGAAGCACCGGCTGAATTCACCTTTCTACTTCCAGACCATAAACTGCTGTGTATGGCTGAAGTGTGCACCCAAACGATGCACAATTTACTTCCCCCTCGCGGAGCGATGGTACGAGATGCGCTTCTTTGGGCAAATGTGATCGATGAAGCGATTGTCCGCTTTGCTGATGAAGTGGATGTTCTGATCAACTC
>JANQSK010000011.1 GCA_028284105.1 Anaerolineae bacterium | reverse complement strand
TTTGATTTCAGCAGGGCCCAAATAAAAAGCATAGCCTCCCAAATGAACCATGCCCATTTCAAAAGAGACACGTGTACGGAGTGATGGCTTTTGGAATACAAGAGCAAGGGACTTGCCTTTGAGGATAGGTTTGTTTCCACCCTGTTTCCATTCGGCTTTTAATTTGTGGGCTAGTTCTAGTAAGCTAAGGAGTTGGTCTGAAGTGAGGTCTGCGATGTTTAGGAAGTTTTTCAAGATATTTGGACTCCTGAGAATTTCGTATTCTGATTGATGTCTATTGTATGCTTTTTTTTTGAATCAGTAAACAGGGGGAGGAAAAAGAAAACGGCCGTTTCTAAAACGGCCGTTTTCATCAAAGGAAGTAACTAAAGTAGAACGTGTTTTGCCTAGAATTTGAAAATAGGAATGTTTCTTGGTTCCTCTTCAACGTGCCCATTTTGGGATGGTTCTTCGCTCGTATTGTCTTCAAATTGAGCTTCTTCTGTTGAGCCCTTTAAAGCGGCCGTGGATGCCATCCCGTTCGAAACCATGAGTTGAACTTCATCAAAGTAGCCAGCGCCTACAAAACTTTGGTGCTTGATGGCTCGGAAGCCTTGTTCTTCAAGCTCAAATTCACGCTCTTGAAGGCGTGAGTAAGCCGCCATGCCTTCATCTTTATAGGCCGATGCTAATTCGAACATGCCACTGTTGAGCGAGTGGAAGCCTGCCAGGGTCACGAATTGATATTTATAGCCCATTTCACCAAGCGCTTTTTGGAAGCGAGCAATGGTAGCGTCATCTAAATTGCGTTTCCAATTGAATGATGGCGAGCAGTTATAAGCGAGCAGCTTGCCAGGGAATTGCGCATGAATAGCTTTGGCGAACGCTTCTGCTTCTTCTAAATCAGGTGTAGAGGTTTCACACCAAATGACATCTGCATAAGGCGCGTAGGCCAAACCACGAGCAATCGCACATTCAATGCCGCCCGTAATACGATAAAAGCCTTCGCTTGTGCGGTCCCCTTCAATAATAAACTCACGATCACGTGGATCAATATCACTTGTAATCAACTGTGCCGAGTCAGCATCTGTACGGGCAAACAAGACAGTTGGAACACCCATGACATCTGCAGCTAAGCGTGCTGAAACCAGCTTTTGAATAAATTCACGGGTAGGCACTAAAACTTTGCCGCCCATATGACCACATTTTTTCGCTGAGGAGAGTTGGTCTTCAAAGTGAACGCCGCCAGCACCGGCTGCAATCATCGCTTTCATTAATTCAAAGGCGTTCAGTGCACCACCAAATCCTGATTCAGCATCAGCAACAATAGGTGCAAACCAGTAGGTTTCTTTGTTGCCATTCATGTGGCTGATTTGGTCAGCGCGCTGCAGGGCATTGTTAATACGTTGTACCAACTTCGGAGCGCTATCTGCTGGATAAAGGCTTTGATCTGGATAGGTGGCTGCTGCACCATTGGCATCTGCGGCCACTTGCCAACCACTGAGATAGATTGCTTTTAAGCCCGCTTCAACCATTTGGACCGCTTGGTTACCCGTTTGCGCTCCCAAAGAGTTGATAAATGGTTCGGAATGCATTAATTGCCATAAGCGTTCCGCACCCATGCGTGCTAAGGTATGTTCAATTTGAATTGAACCCCGCAATCGGCATACATCTTCGGCCCCATAAGGGCGGGTAATGCCGTGCCAACGCTTGTTGAATTGCCAATTGTTTTCTAATGAACGGACATCGTATTCTTTGAACATGGTTCCTCCAGAGGGGCCAGTGACCGGGGATCGGTGATCGGAAACAGGCCGATCACCGATCCCCGGTCACCTAGTTTATTAACTCATACGCCGGTAGCGTAAGGAAATCTACGAATTCATCTTTTGAAACCAGCTCATCAAAAAGTTCTCCTGCTTTTGGGAACTTGCCGTTTTGATATTGGGTTTCACCTAGTGTGTGTTTGAGGTTGCTAAGCACTTCAGGCAGCATCGCTTTGAATAGAGTCAAGTCGACTGAGCGACCATCATTAAGCTTGGCGTTTGGGTTTTTGACCCACTGCCAAAGCTGAGAACGTGAGATTTCAGCGGTAGCGGCGTCTTCCATGAGATTATGAATCGGCACGCAGCCATTTCCATTGAGCCAAGCGGCCATATATTGAATGCCCACATCGATGTTTGTGCGCATACCCTGTTCAGTAATGTTGCCTTCTGGAACCGATAGCAGGTCAACGGCCGTTACCGTTACATCCTCTCGTTTATTCTCAATTTGATTAGGGCCAGGCATCTGTTTATCAAACACCGCTTTTGCTGTGGCAATCAGTCCGGGATGGGCAACCCACGTGCCATCATGACCATCTTTTGCTTCACGTTCTTTATCAGCCTTTACTTTTTGTAAAGCAGCCTGATTTGCTTCGGGGTTGTTTTTAATGGGAATTTGAGCCGCCATACCGCCCATTGCGTGGATGCCGCGGCGGTGACATGTTTTGATCAAAAGTTGGGAATAAGACCGCATAAAGTGGGTGGTCATGGTGACCTGTGCACGGTCAGGCAAGATGTAATTGGGGTTGTTACGGAAGGTGCGAATGGCGCTAAAGATGTAATCCCAGCGTCCACAGTTCAATCCGGCTGAATGATCTCGCAGTTCGTACAAGATTTCGTCCATCTCAAAGGTGGCTAGAATGTTTTCAATTAATACGGTTGCTCGAATTGTGCCCTGAGGAATGTTCAACTGCTTTTGGGCAAAGTTAAACACATCATCCCACAAGCGGGCCTCGAGATGGCTTTCCAGTTTTGGAAGATAGAAGTAAGGTGCGCCCCCTTTTTCGATAAGTGTGTGAACGTTGTGGAAAAAGTAGAGGCCAAAGTCAAAGAGGGAGGCGGAGATAGAACGGCCGTTTAGCTGGACATTCTTTTCATCTAAGTGCCAACCACGTGGTCGAACCATCAAGGTCGCGGTATGTTCATTAAGGGAATAAAACTTACCGTTTTTGGGATTAGTAAATGTGATAGTGCCTTTGTTGGCATCAATCATATTTTGCTGACCCTGAATGGTATTTTTCCAAGTGGGAGAGTGAGAATCCTCAAAATCGGCCATGAAGACATTGGCACCAGAATTAAGGGCATTAATGACCATTTTGCGGTCAACTGGGCCTGTTATTTCAACACGGCGGTCTTGTAAATCTTGAGGGATGGGGGCGACTGTCCAATCACTTTCTCGAATTGTGGCAGTCTCTGGCAAGAAATCTGGCATTTCGCCGGCATCAATACGCTGCTGACGTTCGGCTCGTTTGCGGAGTAAGGTTGCGCGCTGCTCACCGA
>JANQSK010000006.1 GCA_028284105.1 Anaerolineae bacterium | reverse complement strand
AAATGGGTCAGATAGCGTAACGGAAGATACGACCGAACAAAGCAGTGATGGCAATTCTGATGAAGTTGTCTCGGAAACAGAAACCTCGGATGAAGAGTTTGATGATTCAGAGCTGGTGGCATTGCCACGGTTAGACCAATCTCAATTAGGTGGTGCTGGCCTTGGCGGTGGTGGTGCTGGTGTTGCCACCGATTCAGCCATTGTTGAAGAGGCAGAATCATTAGCCCCTGTCCAAGACCTTGCTATTGATTTTGTTGATGTGGATCTTTTTGAAAATACGGTTTTTAATCTCAATGCAGAGTTGCCGAGTGAACCTGTTCGTGCCCAAGTACAGCAGCAATCTGAGTTTTCAATTACGGTAGAAGAGGCACAACAAATTGCAGCCCAATTTGGTTTTACCGGCCCAATTTACCAGCAGCCGATTCCTGAAGGTGTTGAGGAGATTGAACTAGGTGCATTTAGCAATGTCTATTTTGCGTTTGATGAAAACGGCCGTACGCTCAATATGGACGTACTCGGTGTTTACTATAGCGACAACTCATTCCAGTATGACAATCAACCTAATTTAGACTTGAGTCAAGCTGGCCCTATTGCAGAAGCATTCTTACGCGACCGCGGCTTGCTCGATTTTGATTACGTGATGGAAAAAGGGTGGGGCAATGAAGTCTGGTTTAAACGAGTCATTCGTGGCGGCCCGTTGAACCAACCTGAAATCACCGTAGGAATGAATAATGATGGCAACGTCCTTTTTGTTTCCATGCAGCGATATGATGGTTTAGAACGATTAGGTAACTATCCACTGCGCTCATCAGCAGATGCGTGGGCCCTGTTGCAAGATGGCGTCACCGCCAATCAAATTCCTTTTACCTACGCACCAAACTTTGAAGATCCGATTGTTGCTATTGAGCCACCATTCCCAGAAGATCAATATCGCTATTGGCAACGAACCTATGCACCTGGCTCTCAGGTTTCCATCTTCACATGGCCTTCTGTTTTTGTTGCTGCGGATGGGGTTTCTGCCCCTAGGATTGAGGCGTACCCATTTGTTTTAACTGGCAATCAAGCTGATTTAGAAACGATTGCAGCGCAGTCATTTAATCAGTTCCGATTTGAAGGGACCGTGTCTGAAAACGGCCGTTTTCTTGAGGTGTCCGGCTGGGAGTCCATCACAGAGTATCCAGAAAATCTCTATTTGCAAGGCACTGTGATTGTTGAAGAAGGGCAGACCCTCTTTGTTGCAGATGACGGGGCAACCTATCTACTTCCTGATGCCCCAGCAGACATCCCCCAAGGGGAACGCTTTAACTTATTTGCTTGGGAAGCACGCGAGACGGATGGTCCATTCCCTTCAATTGAATGGGAAAGCATCGATATCTTTATCGACTATGATGAAATTGCGATTGAAGAACCGATTATTTTAGATGAGTCATACATTTATGAACCTACCGTTTATGAAACGATGCAAATTAATGAGGTAAAACTTGTTTACTTCTTTGCCTACATCTTTGCGGAATTTGATGAAGAAAACCCAGTCTATGGGCCGCCAACCACCGTTATTAAGCCAGTGTGGCAATTTAGTGGTGAAGCCGACAATGGGGATTTGATTGATTTTTATGTGGATGCTGTGGCTCCAGAGTATCTTCAATAATGAGAAAGCAGGAGGGGCTTGAATTAAACCCTTCCTGCGACATAAAAAATTAAAGAATGACGAGCGCAGATTCTTTTGTCAGGATTTGTGCGACGTAATCAGTAACCGAAGAGGGTGATTCATTTTCTGTTTGGGGTGTAAGCTTCTCAAGCAAGTGAGTCGCCCTTTCTTTTTGGGCTTGATTGGCGTGCTCACTTTTCTGCACGTAGTGAAGTCGGTGCCATGCTTCAGATTCATTGTTGTTCTGATTTTGCAATACGGCCGTTCCCAAAATACCCTCAATCATCACAGGTAGTGAGCCAAGCTGGATAGCATCCTCAAGACTAGAAACCAAATTTCGCCGCCCTTTATCAAGTTCACCTTGTAGACATTGCGCTTGTGCTTGTTTCGCTAAAGTAAAAGCGACACCAAGCTGGTCTGCAATCTCTCGGTATCCTTGAAGGCTGAGCGCATATTGCGAAACGGCCGTTTCATGCGAACCGTCCCACAGCGCTACATCACCCAAATTTTGGTGGGCAAAAGCTATGCCTCGTCTGTCTTCAAACCGTTCGCTCAAAGACAGGCTTTGTTCAAATAGCTTTTCGGCTTCCGAAAGCTCACCGAGTGCAAGCGCAACCCGACCTAAATAAGTAAGAGAGTGGGTCATACCCCATTGATCGCCAACCTGCTCTTTTAATTGTTGGCTTTCTTGACACTGCTGTTTGGCCAGCTCGTAGTTTCCCTGCAATGAGGCGACTTGCCCTAAGATGTTGAGCGCAACGCTCGCGCCAAAAAGATTATTCTCAGCTTGGGCGATGGTTAATGCTTCGTTGAGTCGCTGTTTGGCGGCTTCATACTCACCAAAGTGACGTAAAACGGCTCCCAAATAATTCAAAGTAAAGACAGATTCTGGTTGAGCTTTATGTTTTTGCAACTCATCCAAACTCGATTGCAGCTTGAGACGACTTGCTTCATATTGTCCTTGATGGAATAAGAACCAGCCCAAACGAGCCTCTAATTTAGCGCAGGTAATGGCTTTTAAAGGTGAATCAGGGAAGTCGATCATACCTTCTAAAATGCGCTTAAATAGGGTTGTGCCTGCTAAGAATTGGCTGTGGATATCGAAGTAATAAAACAAACTGTCAATTGAATCAGCCAAACGCTCAATGTTTTGGGCGTCAAGAGCAAGCTGAATGGCAAAACGGATATTTTCAATGTCGTGCTCAATTTCATCGAGAGCTTGGTGTTGATTCTTGCCCTCCAACATCGGGCAGCGGTCCGATAAAAATTGGGCATAAAAGTTTATAAATCGCCCTTTTGACTGTGATTGCAGTTCGACGCGAGTTTCCAATTTTTCGGCCGTGTACTGTCGCATAATTGAAAGCATTTCAAACCGCACTTGTCCAGCCTGTTCAAGGCGGCGTATCCATGAGCTGTCCATCAATCGTACAAGCTTTGGTAGGGCCGTGTTGGCAACCTCTTTTGCTGCTTCTCTTGAGAATGCACCATGGAACAACGAGAGTTGACATAAACTATCTTTGAGATCATCGTTGAGCAATTCCCATGAGCCATCAAACGCTGCGTGCAAGCTGCTTTGTGGATTTTCTGCGCCGGATTCTTCAATGATGTCCAAATTTTGGGAAAGGTCTTCAAATATTTCTGTGCAAGATAAAAAGCGAACCCAAGCTGATGCTAACTCAATGCCCAGTGGGACGCCATCTAATAACCGACACGTCTGGGAAATTGATTTAAGATCCTCTACGGTTGGTTGGAAAGCATGGAGATACCGACGGGCATTTTGGATAAAGAGCTGAACGGCTGCGTAATGTTCAACCGCAACGGCCGTTTGTTGCCGAGGAAATTGTAAACCCTGTAAATCAAAGACGTTTTCTTCTGGCAGGTGGAGACGAACACGTGACGTGACGATGATTTTGAGCTGGGGACACTCTTTCATGAGCGTCGATAAGAGTG
>JANQSK010001222.1 GCA_028284105.1 Anaerolineae bacterium | reverse complement strand
GTAACTAGCACAAATTCAATTGCTGAATGGACAACTTTGGCAGAATATTATGCTAATTATTATGGAGGCGTAAGCTTTAACAGCGCGCCAAACGTGATTTTTAGCACTAATTAATTTGAGTTAAGCTCCTAATATTTGAAGAACACAGGATATTTTATCTTCGAAACATATCCTGTGTTTTTTATTTTAGTTAGTCACTCAATTGGCACATCGGTGAGCCAACTTATTCTTGACGCTTAAATTGTGAGGAAAATTGCGGGACCATATTGTTTACAAAAGCAATCCCAGTCAAGATAAAAGCCAATGCAATGAGTGAATTGACCGTAACGGTTTCATTTAAAATCAATGCGCCAAAAAAGACCCCATTTATAGGAATCAAATAGGTTACAAAGGAAGCATAGGTTGGCCCCGCCAATGCGTTTAAACGATAGTAGCTTAAGAAAGCGAAGATGGTAATGATCCAGGCTGAGACAAAGAGTGCAATGATTGAAGGACGGTCAGGCATTACGGCCGTTACATCATCAAAAATCAGCATAATTGGCAACAAAATAATCACCGACGCCACAAATTGGCCTGTCAACCACTCTAGCGCAGAATGCTGATGCTCATCCCCATCTCGTAAAAAACGTCGTGAATAAACTGTCGCAATGGCATAACAACTGCTTGCTGCCAACAGTGCAATTTGACTCCACAAGTTTGACCGTACATTGGCAAATGCCGCAGGCCCGATCAAAAACAAAATGCCAGCCATCCCCAAAACAACCCCAATCGTTTGATTAAAGGTGATCTTTTCATCTTTTATAAACTGTCTTGCAAAAAGGAGAGTGAAAAATGGGGTTGTTGAAACATAAATGGTCACAAGACCACTGTCCACGAAAAGCAATGCATTGGTTGAAAGCATAACAGGCAGCGCGTTATCAAACAAACCCACAAAGAAATAAGGCCCCCACTTGCGGCCAAAGGGTGGCAACTTCTCGCCTGTTGCATAAAGGGCAATCACAAGCACAATTGCGACTAAAAAGTTTCTTGTAAACGTGTAGGTGAATGGTGGAATCGTTTCAAGGCTGATATCCGCCACTAAGAAAGCGACACCCCACAGGGTTCCAGCTGTGATTAGTAAGGCGATGTGCTGCCAGTTGAGTTTCATATTGGGGAGCTTTAATGGAAGCAAGAAGTTCAATCACTTCTTGCTTCATGAAGTTTCGATATTCTAAGAAACGGCCGTTTTTAAGGCGTCTGCAAAGATCGCCACAGCTTCATCGATCTGCTCTTTGGTGACAATCAGTGGTGGAATCCAGCGAACCACATTTTGATAGCTCCCGCAAATAAGTAATAGCAGGCTATTTTGAACGACATATTTATTAACGGCCGTTGCGGTTGCTGCGTCAGGTTCCCCCTTCTCGTCTGTGAACTCAACGCCAACCATCAAACCCCGTCCGCGTACATCTCCCATGACAGGATATTGTTTTTGCAGATCACGCAGTTTAGACATGAGATAATTCCCCATCTCAGTTGAGTTCTCAAGCAGCTTTTCATCACGTAATACATCAATCGTGGCACAAGCACCAGCTGCAGCGATGGCGCTGCCCCCACCGTATGTGCCGCCATGCGTACCGGCTTTCCATTTGGCCATCAAATCGCTACGCGAAGCAATGCCTGAAATAGGCAGGCCACTTCCTAGCCCTTTCGCCATAATAATGATGTCGGGCTCAATACCTGCATGCTCATAGGCAAAGAATTTACCAGTTCGCCCAAACCCACTTTGGACTTCATCCAAGATCAACAAGATATTATTTTCGTCACAAATTTTGCGAAGCTCTTGGAGATACCCATCTGGCACAGGGACATATCCCCCTTCACCCAACACCGGCTCAATCACGATAGCGGCCGTTTCGTCGGGGGCACTTTGACTGTGCAAAACAAGATCAAGCTGCTTGAGACAAAAATCAATCGTTTCTTCTTCATCCCAACCGTAGTAGTACGCATAAGGAAAAGGCGTGACGAATACTGCACCCGGCAAAGGTTGATAGTTTTGGCGATAAATATATTTTGAGGTGGTCATGGCCATTGTTTGATGGGTACGGCCGTGAAAGCTCCCCTGCATTACAATAATGTTTCGCTTTCCAGTTCCTTGCCGAGCTAATTTTACTGATGCTTCAACTGCTTCTGCACCACTATTTGAGAAGAAAAAGCGATCAATTGATGGCGGGGTGATTTCATTGAGCTTTTCAGCGAGTTCAACTACCGCTGGCGATGTGACAATATTCATTTGCCCAAAAATCAGCTTGGCAGCTTGGTCTTGAATCGCTTTAACCACCTTTGGATGACAGTGACCGGTGTTCGTCACCCCAATGCCAGATGTAAAATCGATGGTGCGATTCCCATCAGCGTCGTAAAAGTAAATTCCTTCTGCTTTTGCAGGTTGAATGTCTGTTAAATGGGTCCACACTGGGGCCAATAATTCAGTGCTCATCTTTTTCCTTCTCTCTCATCTCAGGTAATTCTCTGAATCAGAGTTGATTTTTGACTTCTCAATTCGAATCACCACATAGGTTTAATTAACTTGCTCACAGAATTTTATGAGAGTTAGCCATACTTTCCAATGGGAATAATAAAAAGCGCATGAATCATTTACTTCATGCGCTCTCATAATGGAGTTGAATGTTTATTTTTATCTACTGTTCCTTCTACCAAAGATTGCCAGATGGATTTGAGTATGGAACCAGAGGTTTTGTAAAAAAACTAGTCGTCGTCTTCTTCCTCACCTTCATCGTCATCCATTTCATCTTCTTCCATTTCTTCGCCTTCTTCCATTTCACCTTCTTCCATTTCGTTTTCATCTTCATCATCTTCACCTTCACCGATGGATGATGCTAAGGTTGTAAAGAAGTTTTCGCCTTCTGCATTTGCGCCAGCGATTGGATTAAAGCCTCCAAATGCGAGTGAAAAAATGAGTAATAAAGTGACGATTGTGCCTGCACCCATTAAAGTAATTTGTTGTTTTGTCATTTTAATATCTCCTGCTATTTCTGAGCGTTAGTTTTGGCTAACGAGTTGTTTAATTTGTTGATGATTGAAGAATAGCAGGGGATGAGTTGCCTTGTTTGAACAACAACCTAAATAAGTTTAAATGCTCCTTAACACATTGATAACAGTTTCTAAAATCTCAAATTGTGGTGCTCAAAATCGCTTCATTTTTATTGATTGGCCATTTTTTTTAATACGATTGTCACAATTTAATCTTTACATCCTTTGAAACGCGTAAGCCACTTTCAATGGCACCATCAAAGAATCCTCGCCATCCATCCGCAATATCTGCACCTGCAAAAAACAACCGTCCCTCAGGGGCTTGTGCTTGAGCAAGGTATTGTGACGTTTGATTTGGTCGATAACTACACCACGTACCGAGGGCATATGGATCGGACACCCAATCATGGGAGGTGTGATCAAGCACGTTGATATTTGGATCAAAGTGTCGCAAAGCGTTTTGAATCGTTTGATTGGTCAAAGGCAACAGTTTGTCATTAACGGCGAATAACACCAATAATGTTTCATCTTGTTTGGCTTCTTGCACCAAAATCGTTGTAATTGGTGCATCTGCATCAGCCGCGCAGTTGAACTTTGGCCAATATCCGGCCACGCGTACATAAATTTTATGACCAGCCCCACTATGCCGTTGATTCGATAAGGAAAGTTTGCCGTGGTTCAAGGACGGTGCAAATAAAAATGATTGAAGCACATTAATGGGAATGGCGACAATGACATATCTTGCGGAAAACCCACGGCCGTTTCTTTCAATGACCGTCACTTTTTCTTCAGTTTGTTCAACAGCTGTAACGGCCGTATTCAAGAAAAGGTCAGCATCACAATCTTGCCACATGGCATCCACTAATGCGCGCGTTCCGTCCTTGAACTGAAAACGACTGGCCGTTGACAGATAATTTTCCATATTAAAATGGGACAAAGCATACCAACGTAGAAACTCAACATACGCTCCGTTTTTGGGGTGGTTATGGCATTGCAAAGACAATAAACGACTCAAGGTAACCCTCTGAAAAGGTGTCAAGTCAAACTCATTCGCTCGGTCAAGGCTTGAAAGATGATCGTACTTTTCGATTTGAGCCATGTTGATATGAGGGTTAAAGGGTTGGGGGAAAAG
>JANQSK010001199.1 GCA_028284105.1 Anaerolineae bacterium | reverse complement strand
TACTCTTGGCAAAACTTTTCAATTGCTGCCTTCCCCCTTGCGCTGGGCGCTGGTTTATTAGGATTTCTAATTTTTAATTTCGCCCCCGCTAAAATTTATTTAGGCTCTGCGGGTGCCTACTTGCTTGGATATCAACTGGCAACCCTTTCAATTGTGTCTCCTGCCAAAATTATGACGGCGCTTTTGGTTCTTGCTTTGCCAATTTTAGACGTGGCGTGGCGAATATTTGATCGCGCTCGAAACGGCCGTAATCTCTTTGAAGGGGATCGAGGCCACCTTCACTATTTGCTGGTAGATAATGGCCTGCCCGTGAGACCAATTGTTATTGGATATTATTTTTGCACTATTTTGTTTGGGGTTGTTGTGCTTTGGCTCCCAACGCCTGAGTTGAAAATATCTATTTTGATTTTACTTGGCGCGGGCTTGATTTTGATTTTACGCTGGCTATCTACCCGTCAAAATCAAGTTGTTTAATGAGTGTAAATTGATTTACATTGTCATTGAATTGACTGTAACATAAAATTTAAGCCACCGTTGTTACTATAGTACTAGAAAACAAAAGGTTTAGGTTTAAGTAATGAAAAGAGTATTACCATCATTTAGATATTTGTTATTGGATGACTCAACTTCTCCAAATCTTGTATTGGTATCACGTCAAATTGATGGATTAAGAGAAGTATTGCGCCGAATGAAAGCATCTCAGTCAGAATCAATTGATTCAATCATTGCCGACAAACTCAATCAACATCCTCGTAACAATTAAATTTTAAATAAATATATTAGCCTTAATATATTTATGCTGTCTTTTTTGAAAGGCTTCGGCTATTGCTCCCAAGGTTGTTTGCCTGGGGGCATTGCAAGCAATTTCTCGTAATTCCCCTTCCACAAATCAGCTTTTCGCGTCATTGTTTTTAATTCAATATCGGCAAATTTAGGGAAAAGATCGGCCATAAGCTCTGGTAGTAAATCCCAAGCTTCATGTCGAATCACGTCCTCAATATCTGCGCTGTGTTGAATAACCCACTCCCACTCCCGCATAAATCTTTCTGATTTCATCCAATAGCCACGCTTTTCCCAAGCTGTGCCTGTTTGTTCAACCCCTTTTTGAATTTCTCTTAGGAGCAAAACGATGGTTGCAGCCATATCTTTGGCTTCATCATCCATTCCAGGTTTTTGGATTAAACGTCTCAATATTTCTGCAATACTACGTCTATTTCGATTCCTGATTTTTGTTGGAGAATCTACATTAATAATTCGGCTCATAAAATCCTTTACTTTTCCTTGTTTGCAGTGATGATAGCACGCACGTTCTGCCTTTACCAGTGAATAATTGGGCTAAAAGAGCATAATTTGATTTAATAATAGAGAGGTTTGAGTAGAGGAAAATCGGAAAAAGAAAAGGAAAAAATTTAATGCGAATGCAGGATGTTTTAGGATTGATTTTAGGTGGAGGGGTTGGCTCCAGACTATACCCACTAACCAAAGAGCGTGCGAAGCCAGCCGTTCCGTTGGCTGGAAAATATCGGTTAATCGATATTCCCATGAGTAGTTGTTTGCATGCAGGAATTGAAAAAATAGCGATCCTCACTCAATTTAACTCTGTATCATTACATAGGCATATCTATCGTACTTATAATCGAGATGTGTTTACCCGTGGATTTGTCCAAATTTTAGCCGCGGAACAAACGCATCGAAGTGATGACTGGTATCAAGGAACTGCGGATGCAGTTCGGAAACAAAAGATTGAAATTGACCAAGCTGCGACAGATTTAGTATTGATTCTAGCGGGTGATCATCTTTATCGGATGGATTACCAAAAGTTCGTGCAGTTCCACGTCGATACAGGGGCTGATATTTCAATTGCAGTTCAACCAGTTGGTCGAGATGTGGCGTCTAGCTTAGGTATATTAAAGCTTGATAGTGATGACAAGATCGTGACTTTCCGTGAAAAGCCTAAAAGTGATGAAGAGTTGGCTGATATGGAAAGTATCCCAGGCTCTGAACGGCCGTATATGGCATCGATGGGGATATACGTCTTTTCAAAGAAAGTGCTGTTTGATCTGTTGGATATGGATGCAAATGATTTTGGTAAAGAAATCATTCCGAATGCGATAGGTGACTATAAAGTCATGGGCTATAAATTTGATGGTTATTGGGAAGACATTGGAACTATCCAGCGATTTTATGAAGTCAATTTACAAATGGCTCAGCCAGATGCACCGTTTGATTTCTACAATCCCGTCACACCTATTTATACACGCCCACGCTTTTTGCCTGCAACAGAAGTTCATGGCGCGCAAATGGAAAATGTACTTCTCACTGATGGATGCCGTGTTCACGATGCTAAAATAGCTGATTCTGTTGTGGGGTTACGCAGTATTATTGGTCCTGATGTAACAATCAACGCTTCAATTATGATGGGGTCTGATTATTATGAATCAGATGATGCACGGAGTGATAATATCAAGAATGGTGTCCCTGATATTGGCATTGGTGCTGGTTCAATCATTGAACGTGCCATTATTGATAAAAATGCGCGTATAGGTCGTAATGTACAGATACGTTCTATGCCTAATCGGCCCGATATGGATGGGGAAAATTGGGTTGCACGAGAAGGGATCATTATCGTTCCTAAGAACGCAGTTATTCCTGATAACACAATAATTTAAGATCAAGCTATAGCAAAGAGAAAATTGTTGAAAATATGACACCCCATCAACGCATGGGGTGTCATTATTCTTTATGATGCTTGGAAAGATAAGTTAATGTTTCTTCTGGGGAGCCAAACTGAAGATCGAGATGGCCATAAATTAAAACTTGTCTCTTTTTTGATTTAATAACTGCAGGATACCACCCTGAATCATCAAGTGGGGGATGAACAGCTGCAAAAGAACCCTCGTTAGAGGCATGTGGAAATTGCCAAATCACCCAATGATATAGCTCTTTGAGCGATAGCTTTGTTGGCTTTGTCGCATCTAATTGAATTTTTTTACCTTGTTGAGTTTTTTGATCCATCCTGCTCTCGTTTGCAAAGCGATATACGCAAAAAGTATTGGATTTATAAGTGAAACGAAGTTCCTGTTTGAATAAAATGACAGCTACAAATTTCGTTTCCTCTAGGTTCCGAGGCTTATTTCTAAGTAATTTTCAACAAATATTTTGAATACTCAAGGGTAAAATGAAAATTACTTTCAGGAGAACAAAAGCTGAAATAGGTGTTTTATTTCAAGAAACGTTTTGTTCTCCACTAACAAGGGTTATCAATTTAGTAACTTCGGAACACTTAACCTAGCAAAACCTCTAAAACGTGTTCAGTATTGGTTAAGTTCTCCAGGAGATGGTTTGGTTGATATTGTTGCAACGTATTAGATGAATGCCAACCACTTGCTACTGCAACAGATGTTGCTTGGCCAGCTTTTGCACATATTATGTCAGCTGGAGTGTCTCCGATGATGACTGTATTCTTACCATCAACTTTTCCACCCGTCAACAGTTCGGCTCGTTTATATGCAACGAATGGGAGCTCATTTCTGTTTTTTCCATCGGAGCCATAAGCACAAACTCTAAATTGTTCAGGATTAATACCTGCTGCATTTAATTTTAATGGCGCAGTTAGGCTGGAATTTCCGGTGAGCAAGCCAAGAATAACATTGTCAGCTTGACGGAGCTTTGGTAAAAGTGATTCAACCCCTGAACAAGGTGTTATCTGCTTTTCCCAAAATATCTTCGACCCTTTTTCTGCCATTTTGGCATATACTTCTGGCAATTTTTTCTCGATTTCTTGTTGTGAGATATTCATTGCAGATAGCAAGTCTGAAATGATTTGGAAATCAATCTTGCCACCCATCCGATAATTATCGATTGGGCCTGCACTGCCAAAAAGTTCTTCAAGCGCTTGCTGCAGCGCTAAACGTCCAGCACCGTGACTGCGAATGAGGGTGCCATCTATATCAAATAGAATGAGCCGCATTATGAGTTAAGAATTTGTTCCAT
>JANQSK010001179.1 GCA_028284105.1 Anaerolineae bacterium | reverse complement strand
ACTAATTAATAACAATATGATCCCAATGCTAATGTTTTCACTGTTTTGCATGACTGTTCGCAAAAATTCGTTGAACAAACTGTCACGGAGTGCCACCTTGTGTCGATCTTGATTGATTTTTCGGAAGCGCTGATTGACGTGAGATTCAGCTCCAGCAACCTTAATCGCTTGTACAGCCCCAAACATCTCACCGACAAAACCCGTAACATCCCCTTCCGCACCTCGTGCAGCGGCACGATACCGTGTGATTTGACGGCGAAGCACATTGACTAGCACCATCGAAATGATTAGTGGGATGAAAACAACGGCCGTTACTCGAGGCTCCAATCGTGACATGATAAAAAGGCCAACAATCACAACCAGCACGTGTTGAAGGGTAAATAACCCTTGGATGGCAAGCTCACGAACGTTGCGAGCATCTCCTGCAAAGCGGCTAATCATTTCACCGGGTGCAGTTAGCAAAGAGCGAGCACCTGGCAGTTCCAAAACACGCGACATCAGATTTTTCCGCATGAGGACAGTAAGTGAGAAGGAGAAGAAGAAGTCGAGAATGGCGGCACCATACTCAACGGCCGTTCCCACCAGCCCGATAGCCAAAAGCGCCCAAATCAGCGTATTAAATGAAAAATCGAGCGTGGCTTGATCCAACAAATTGTCAAAAATCTGCCCTGTTAACCACCCCAGCAAAATAGGAAAAAGCCCGACAAAAATGAAGGCAACTGCATCCGTAAAAAAGAGGGCAGGATTAAACCGGATCAAAAGCCAAGTCGCCCGCCAAGTCGAAATTGGAGGTGGCTCATAATCTGCGGTTGAAATTCGGCCTCTGCCTTCACCATCTGCAGTCATAAGAATTCCTAAACTAAGACCTCTTCTAAGCCCGTTTTTAACAACTGAGAAAAGTGTGAATCGGGGTTAGCAAGCAAAGTTTCACGGCTATCGTGTTCTTTCACACGGCCGTTTTCTAAAATGATAATTTGATCTGCCCGTTGCACAGTTTTAAGTCGATGGGCCACAATAATGGCTGTTCGATTTTTCAGCAGCTTATCTACCGCTCGTTCAATCAAAAACTCAGTTGCTGGATCCAAGCGAGACGATGCTTCATCTAAAATAATCAGACCGGGATCATCTAAGAACACACGTGTAAAGGCTAACAGTTGCCCTTCACCTGCAGAAAGCCCTCGTCCACCCGTTTCAATAACTGTATCCAATCCTTCAGGCAAACTGTTGAACCATTCCATGAGCTCAAGGTCTTTCATGGCGTGCAAAATTTGTTCATCTCCAATAGCAGGATCAAAAAATGTTAAGTTATCACGAATGGTGGCATTAAAGAGTTGAACTTCTTGGGTTACCATCCCCACTTTTCGTCGGAGCTCTTGAAGAGAATAAGCGGCAATGTGGCGATTTCCGAGTCGAATACGGCCGTTTTGTGGTTCATACAGACGGAAAATGAGGCGCGTTGTGGTTGTTTTCCCTGAACCCGTGCGCCCAAGCAAACCCATCACTTCCCCTGGCTTCAACTCAAAACTCACATCTTGTAAAACAGGGGTCTCCTCAACATACTCAAAATCGACCTTATTAAACTCTACAGCGAGTGGACCTGATTTTGGATAAATAGATGAAGCTTCATTATCTTTGATATCCGTTGTCGTAAACATCATGTCACGGATACGACTGGCACCGGCAACAGCCCGCTGTAAATCTTGAAGCTGCTGGGTCAGCATACGGAGTGGTTCCTGCATTAAAGTTGAATAGTTCACAATTAGATAAACGGTTCCAATCGTGATCACATCTCTAAAAAAGAGCCATCCCCCAAGCCCTAACCCCAACGCTGTTCCCATTCTGAAAAAGGCCTGAGTTGTTGACCACGTCAGCATCCCAAGGGCAAATGCTTTTTGCTCAACTTGATATTGTCGACGAAGCGTTTGATGGAGCCCAAGCATAGTGTAAGCCACCCCACCGTTGGCGCGGATATCTTCAGTTCCGGCTAGGCGCTCTTCGATAAAGGCGAAGAGCCGTGCTCCCATGGCAAAGAATTCTTTCCAGTGGGGAATTGCCAGTTTAATGACATAGTTCAGGATGGCCCCGGTGATAACAACAAAAAAGAGAAAGCCTGCCCCAATTCGATAATCCTCTCGGAACAGCACAAAAATAACCCCAAGAATGAGTAACCCATTCCCAAAAATCTGAATAATAAACTGGGAGAAAAAATTGGACAGCATGT
>JANQSK010001151.1 GCA_028284105.1 Anaerolineae bacterium | reverse complement strand
GCCTGGATCATCAGCGGGATGAGCTTTACCTGCAAAAATTATCTGAACAGGGCGATGTATATCTAATAAGATGCTGCGAAGCCTTTCAAGATCACGGAAGATAAGCGTGGCTCGTTTGTAAGTCGCAAAACGTCGAGCAAAACCAATGGTCAATGCCTCTGGATCAAGCAAGGTGCCACTTGTAAGAACTTGCGTGGGGTCATTGCTGCCTTCAACCCAACGTGACCGCACTTTCTCCCGAAGATAGCCCATTAATTTCCGTTTTAAAACAAGATGGACTTCCCAAAGTTCTTTATCAGGTACTTCAGCTATACGCTGCCACAGGGTGGGATCATCTCGATTTTCTCGCCATCCAGGCCCGAGGTATTTATCAAAGATATAGTGCATTTCACCAGCTACCCAAGTTGGAATATGAATCCCATTGGTAATGGAGCGGATAGGGATGTCATTTTCACTTTTTTCGGGCCAAACAACTTGCCACATGTTTCGTGAAACTTCCCCGTGAAGCTTGGAGACCCCATTGGCTTGGCCTGAAAGTTTGAGTGCGAGGACGGTCATGTTAAATGCCATCCCCCATGGCTCTTGATGCGCAGCTAAAGAGAGAAACTCTTCTCGGCTAATGCCTAGTTGGTCCCAAAATCCGCTGAAATATTTATCTACGATATGATAATTAAAGGCGTCATGACCAGCGGGTACAGGCGTATGCGTGGTGAAAATTGCTTGTTTATAAACAGCGGCCTTCGCAGATTGGAAATCTTGCCCATTTTGCACAAGCTCACGAATCAGTTCAAGCGTGAGAAAAGCGGAGTGCCCTTCATTCATGTGCCATGCGGATGGGTTGATGTTGAGTGCTCGTAAAACACGCACGCCACCAATGCCCAGCATGATTTCCTGCCGAATTCGGGTCTCACTATCCCCAGAATAAAGTCTTGCTGAGAGCTCTCTATCCCAAGGTTCGTTTTCATCGACATCTGTATCGAGAAGATATAAGGGATTCCGGCCAACTTGAACATGCCACACTTTAACCTGAACATGACGATTGTCTAGATTAACGCTGACTCTTAATTCAGAGCCATCTTCATTAAGCACGGGTAGGACTGGCGCTTTGCCCATGTCAAGCTGTTGATAGACAGCCTCTTGCCAGCCGTGTGAAGGAATGCGCTGTCTAAAATATCCTTGAGGGTACATAAATCCGACGCCAACAAATGGCAATCCCAAGTCGCTTGCTTCTTTGGCATGATCGCCAGAAAGAATGCCCAGACCACCCGAATAAATGGGTAGGGAGCTGTGAAGTCCAAATTCAAATGAGAAGTAGGCGATTGTTTTATCAGTAAGCTCTGGATAGGTTTTATGGAACCAGCTATTTTCGCGCTTCATTTGTTCATCGAACAAAATCATCACTTTGTTGTACCGGCGCATGAACTCGCCATCTTGAACGGCCGTTTCGAGCTTAGAGAGTTCGATTTCCTGTAGCATTTGCACAGGGTTGTGGAGCGTTTGGCGCCAAAGCGGGTAATCCAAGTTTCGAAATAGGACGCGGGCTTCTGGTGTCCAGCTCCACCATAAATTATAAGCCAGCTCCCCTAAACGGTTGATTTTTTCAGGTAATTTTGAATCTAAAGGGGTCATAAAAAGTAAAGATTATCCTTTTAATGTAAGAATCTTTTTGTTGTGTTGTTTGGGATGGGGTTGTTTGCCCTCTCAATCGCAATATTGACCGTTTCCGCCACACACCAAGAGAATTGTTCCGTGGTCATAAGGTCTTGATTGATCTCAGGTGAAGGATTTGTCGGGTTAATCACATAAGGTTCGTCGTCTTCAGTAACAAATTCAACCATATTGATGTCATATTGAAAGGCTTCGGTGATTTTGAGCGCCATTTTGCTCACACTCTTTCCTATCCCTGTATCGATAGGAAGAATATCAGGCAAATAACGGCCGTCTTTTAAAGAATATTGCAGACACATGACATTAGATTGTCCAATCACAAAACAATGAATGTGGTTATCTGATTCAATAATTTGTTGAAGAACCATGGTACGAATGCCACTTTCATCATAGTTACGTAAAAGTTCATCAACATTTGAAACGCGGCGTACATCGCGTCGGCCACCATTTTTAATATCTTTCAAAATTGCTGGAACGCCGACATAGTCTATGATGTTATTCCAGCTCATGGGGTATTTCAAATTTCGAAAAGAGTTTGGGCTTGTTTCAACGTCAATATCTTTGTTGGGTAACACCACTGTTCGTGGGGTTTTGAATCCCAATTTTTGCATTAATGCGATCCCAAAAAACTTTTGGTCAATCGCTTTTGTGAGGGGATCATTGATAAGATGGGCCCCTTGAATGGCCGCATACTTTAAGTAAGCTCTGTAATAGGGGATGTCGTGTGAGATTCGATCAACAATAACGGCGTAAGGGATCGTTTCGTCCATATAAGTGGGACCAATTTTTGCCATCTCACCGACGAACCCTTTTTGCTGATTGATGCCAGCCAAAAACGCAGCTGGCCACTCCTTTTCATCTCCAGTAATAAGACCAATTTTCTTTGAAGTTTCCTGACTCATGTCAGTGCCTCCATATTATTTGTTGAATCAATAAATTGGGAATGTGGAACGGAACAATACTACCTCAATTTAATAGAGTTGTGAACAATTTATCATATTCTGATGCTATTTCAGCCCATGCATACTTCTTGGATGTAGTTGAAAGTGTGTTTTGGACCTTTTTTGCCTCGTGTACGTTTAGTAGCCAATACCTTAACTTTTGAAATAGCTCCTCTTCAGATGAATATAAAATTTGCTCATGTAATTCTTTTGGGAAAATCTCAGGATAGCTCAATCGGTTTGGCAAAATTGGGAAGGTATGACAGCTAACGGCTTCTAAAATGCTAATTCCAAAAAATTCATGAACGGCCGTTGAGATGACAAAATCTGCCTGCCACAAAAGCTGTTCGTATAATTCTTGCTCTGCAAAGCCCATATGAATGATGTGGTGCTCCAATTTATCGGCTGCTTGTTCAAAAATTAACGGCCGTTTGCCAAAAGATTCCCCACAAATAGCAAGTTTAAAAGCAAAACCTTCTTCTGATAGCTGGAATAG
>JANQSK010001140.1 GCA_028284105.1 Anaerolineae bacterium | reverse complement strand
CCTCCTCCTTCCTTAGCTAGCTCCGGGTGGGACTACCCGGAGCTAGCTAAGGAAGGAGGAGGAAAACGAGTTGTCGCTTAACGATTAAAAGTTTACTTGTTTTGGGGGTCCTGGGTAAATGGGAGAATGGGTACAGTACCAGAGAGCTAATGTAAAATTAGCTGTTTGTTGGCTGTACGATGTCATGCAAAGTTTGAATTAAACGAGGGATGCCATTCCGTCGTTCTAGGTGGCGTAGCAGGTTGCGCACAAATATTTTCTTGTTGTGACGATCTAACTGTTCCCAATCAATTTCAAGCACATTCGCAATGCGCTGGAGGTCTGAAAAAGAGTAGTTTGCCAGCAAAAAGTGCCGCACGATGGTGGGGGGTGACTCAATCGTGATTTTGCCCAATCGAGGCATATGGTCAGGAGGTGGTGGTGTGATAATGCGCTCAACGGCCAAGGCCAACTGATGATTCATGCCACGCTCTTGGCAATAATCCATGATACTCACCATGAGATCTGTGGTGTTTTGAGGGAGCGTCATATGGTCATTTTCATAGAGCTCGAGGTCGTACATGAGATCAAGCAGATCATCAAACCCTAAACGTGTGCGCATTTCATCATAGAGCATTTGACGGTCGATAGGTGTGTCATTGAGTTCATCGACAAGTTCTACGGGAGGGCGCGTTACGAGTGGGGCTGTTTTGTGTTCAGTCAGGGCGTTTTGAATCAGGACTTGGCCACCCCAAAACGGCCGTGTGATACCGGCAATCCAAATCGCAGCGCCGGCAATCAGTAAGCCCGAAATAATGTAAAAGAAAAAGCCAAGCTGAGAAATGATTTGTTCACGGTCAAACGCACCCAATATGGTATCAAGCAGCACTGCAGAGGTAATAGTGATCAGACCAATACCAGCGACCATGGATGGGCGGCGCATGAAGTACAGCAAGAAGCCAATAACAACTAAAAATTTGAGGACCGTAATTAACAACACAACATCTATTTTAACAACTGTGATTTTAGTGAGCAAAAGTGTCATGATTCAATTTGTCAGTTTAGGGCTAAGTGTTTGGAAAAAAGAAGACTGAAACTGACAGGCTAAATGAGGTTCTGAACCTCGTGGAAACGAAAAGCTTTTTTCAAAATCCTTTTTTGGTTTTCACATATTTCACAAATGGAGCGGCAATTGGTATGATCTATGATATGAGATTATTGTATCGTTATTCGTTTCTTTCCGTTTTTTTACTCTTATTAGTTAGTTGTCAACCCACTGGAACGTTACCCACCCGAGTTCCTGTTTTAACAAAACCTGAAGAGGTTGCCGTTGTGGAAGAGGTTGCTGTTGAAACGGCCGTTTCTATCGCAATCCCAGGCACGTTCACGCCTGCGCCGGCCGTCACTATTGATCCGGCATTAAACTTTGGTGATAATTCGCCACTTGGCCCAACATTAACCCCCTCTATCACGCCCATTTTGCCAACCAGTACGCCCATCGTGCAATCAGGACCGCCAACACGGACAAGGGTCGCCACGCGAACCCCAACGCCCATTCCCACACCCATCGATACAGCACCAATCGCACCTGACCCCATCTTTAACTCGGATTATCCTGTCATTACGGGTAGTAAATTGAGCATCCACGTTATCCGTAACAACGATAAAGGGATCATGGATTTTGTGCGCTGGGCACAACCGTCAACAATCAAAGTTGTGGATGATTTGGGCTTCACGTCTGATGTTCGAGAAGCTTCACCGAATACGATTATTGTGGGGAGAGTCAACCAGTTAGACCAAGAATATGCAGGTTTGCCAGAAGATGCCGCTCGTGCTTACGTTCAACGCCATTTACGGAAATATTTATTGAATAGCGATGTCGACTATTGGGAAGGATGGAACGAAGCCGATCCTAATGTCGAAAATATGGACTGGTATGCTCGATTCGAGCAGGAACGCGTTCGTGAGATGGCACGCTACGGTTTAAAAACAGCCATTGGCGGTTTTGCAACAGGCACTCCTGAGGTCAATGAGTTTGCCTTATTCCTCCCTGCGGTTGAAACAGCTTTGCAGTATGGGGGGATATTGACGTTGCATGAATATGGCGCGCCTGAAATTACATTCCTTTATGGGGGTGCGCTGCCAGGCTACCCAGCCTATCCCGATCGAGGGGCACTCACTTTTCGTTATCGATGGTTTTACCGAGAATTGCTTGAACCAGCTGGATTGGTCATTCCATTGGTGGTGACTGAGGCTGGTTTGGATGGCATCATTGGAAATCGTCCAGGTCCATCTGGGTATGGATGGCAAGATTTTGCGGAATATGGGGTTCAAAAAGGCTGGGGGAACACAGGATCTGAAGCATTTATGGCTCAATTAGCTTGGTATGATCGCGGTGTTCGCCAAGACCCGTATGTTCTTGGATTTAATGTGTTTACGGCAGGTCCGGTGGGGCACTGGTGGAACTATGATATTGGGCCACTGTTGCCTATGATGACGGATTATGTGATTAATCAGAGATAGGAATCACTAATGTGTCTAGGCTTCTCTCCTGTAAGAATGCAACTTTTTGCAGGAGGATGCGTAAAGAGGGTGTAAGTTATTATGAGTAATACCAAGAAGGACAATTCAATGAGTGAAGATTTTTCTGCCGGGCGGAATGAGCCTGGTTTTTGGCGTGAACTATATCAACAAGCACGCCTGATATTTGCCCTGATGGGCGACCCCGAAGTGCCGATTTACCTTAAATTTATCCCATTTTTTGCAATCGCATACCTAATAATGCCTTTAGATATTATCCCTGATTTGGCAGTCGGTTTGGGACAACTGGATGATTTAACGGTCATTTTGGTAATGTCTCGCATCTTTGTTGAGATGGTGCCCGATGCTATTGTGAAGAAACATCGTGACAACATTCGTGTGATTGATGGATTTGAGGCCGAAGAAGATGTCACCATCATCGACCAAGATGTTTCAGAGCAAATTATTGTTGAGAAAAAACCAGAGGATTTAAGCTAAGCACATTAAGGAATTGGAATTCATTGAAGATGAATGTGATTTCTTTATAAGCTTGATTGAGTAAGAATTACACAAATAAACTTCTCAATCCCCCTTAATTTTGCAGATAATTGAAGATTATTTTTCAACAGCCCTTAGACGCCAGTCAAGGGCTGTATGTCTTTGGGTGATCTGATTATTCTGAACCGCAATGTTGATTGCTTTGCGGGTACCGACAAGAATCACAAGCTTTTTGGCGCGGGTAACGGCCGTATAGAGCAAGTTGCGCTGAAGCATCATGTAGTGCTGGGTGACCATTGGAATGACAACGCAAGGGTATTCAGCCCCTTGACTTTTGTGAACTGAAATCGCATAAGCGTGCACAATCTCATCCACTTCAAGAAAGTCATAGACAACTGGGGCACCATCAATATTAACGGTGAGCGTTTGTTGGAGCAGATCCATGCTCGTGATGCGACCAATATCCCCGTTGTACACATTTTTGTCGTAGTTATTGACCGTTTGCATCACTTTGTCACCAACGCGGAAGATACGGCCGTTTAACTTCCGTTCCGTCTTCTTGCCATGAGGTGGGTTAAGTGCCGCTTGAAGCAAAAGATTGGCATTCGCGACGCCCACTAATCCGTTGTACATCGGTGCCAGCACCTGAATATCATCCAATGCATCGAGCTTGAACTTTTCAGGAATGCGATTTTTGACGATGTCGATGAGTAAATCGGCCGTTTCTTCAATATCTTCTTTCACAAAAATAAAGAAGTCATTTGCATTGGCGTTTGTTTCAGGCATTTGTCCTTCATTGATGCGGTGCGCGTTGCTAATAATGCCAGAGTCTGCCGCTTGTCGGAAAATAGTGTCTAGTCTGACGACTGCTGTGATGCCTGAGGCAATCAAATCCCGCAAAACATCTCCAGCTCCAACAGAAGGCAACTG
>JANQSK010001138.1 GCA_028284105.1 Anaerolineae bacterium | reverse complement strand
TAATACCAACTGATGAACAAGGCATTCAGTTTATGGAATTGAGCAAAGCGGCAGAACCGCATGTTTCAAAAGAGCTTTTAGCAAACACATCGATTGGATGGTGGACCACCACAGTCAAGCTTGATTTGGAAGCGCGAGGCGTTATTGAGCGTGTGCCGGGGAAAGGGCGTCAAAGAATTCGACGCATCAAATAGTGGAATAGAACATTTCTGGTAAGAGAGAGTTGTTACTTGAAATGACAACTCTCTTTTTTTGCTTATTCAACGGCTGCAGTTGAACCACCTCGCCTATTGTCCCCAGCAGCATACAGTCCCCCATCAGAAGTCCGTGTTACGGTGTGCACGCCGCCAAAGTAGATACTTCTTTCAGACCAGCGATTGATTGGGTAACCCATCCGATTGAGGTCGTATACGGCGAGCGAATCGAATCCAGCTTCGCATTGGAGCGCCCCGCTTTCTACATGGACGCGTGCGATATTAACGGCCGTATCTAAATCCATTCGGAAGTCCAGCAGATTGCTTAACACCTGCATAATGGCACTGCGAATTCGAATACTGCCACCGCTCCCCAGCACCATGCGAGGCTGACCATTTTCAAGCACAATCACAGGCGTCATCATCGTTGAAATTCGCTCACCGGCTGGCCGGCTGTGGAATCCTCTAGGATGTAAATCAATTTCTCCCATCATGTTGTTGGGGATAAAACCGGTATTGGGCACTACATAGCCGGCCGATTCACCGGCTGTCGTCGTCAAGCTTACGGCTAATCCATCTGAATCAATCACACTCAAATGACTCGTGTTTTCAGGTGCATTCGGTTCGGTCACATAGGGTGACGCTTTGCCTAAATCCAAGGAAGTTTGAACCTGTTTCAGATGAGGATTCACAAATCGCTCTGCTAAAAAGCGTTCTGTGGCTTCTTCAATACTCATTTCATCTAATGCAGCATCCCACGCCCGACGAGCCCGATTGGTCGCCACCATAATCTCATACAATAGCTGCAAATGTTTGGTTGAGCCGTGCTCATATTGCGCCACATTTAGCCCCGACAACAGCTTCAATGTAAAAGCAGTTAGCACGCCACCCGTTGAACTTTGAGCCGGAAGAAGAATTTCATATTGATGATAAGGAATGCGGATGGAATTTCCTAAGGCGACTTGGTACGAGGACAAATCTTCTGCTGTAAGCAACCCTCTATTTTCTTGCTGATCCTGCACAATCTGCTGTGCCAAACGGCCGTTTCTAATTAACGCTTCTCCCTCTTCGGCCAATGCCTCTAACGTTTCGGCCAAGTGAGGAATATAGAGCGTCTCTTGAGGCTCAATCATGCGATCATGCTTGTAAAAGATGTCGCGCATTCCTTGAGTATGTGTGTAAAGCGGGGTCAGTAACTGGCTTGTTCGAGCTTGGAATGTGGAGATGGGCAATCCATCTTTGGCAAGGTCAATCGCGGGTTGAAGAACGGTCTTCAAGGGTAAACGGCCGTGATCGCTCAGGAGTTGACATAATCCAAAGATATTTCCTGGAACGGCTACCGAGGCACGTCCGATAAAGAAATCTTGGGTTGTTGCCCCAAAATCGATGGTCACTTTTTCAAAGTTGAGTCGTTCAGGAGTTGTGCCACCGAGACCCGGTGTATTGCTGAAGAAGTCATACACTTGTGAACGGCCGTTTTTGGCATCAAAGATATGTGCAAGGCCACTTCCGCCCAGATGCACCACGCCAATCTCGCCCATAAATGAGGCAAATGCTGCAGCCACGGCCGCATCAACCGCATTTCCGCCCAATTTAAACATTTCAGCCCCAGCAACGGCCGTTTCCGACCCACCCGCCGAAATCACACCACCCATGAATTTTCTCCCAGTTTGGTTATTGAAAATAGTAAGTAGTCAATGATGACTCAACTCACCCCTTTATTCGCACACAATTCACTATTTACTATTTGTCACGCTCGTCTATTTGTTCCCATTCTACCTGCATTTCTCCATTCGCTAAAATGATTTGATCGTGATAGAACAGACACGAAAAGGAATCGCTTGTGTGAAAGGTTGGTACATGCAATTTTCGTGTGTAATTTCCAGACCAACACCTTGACCTCACTTCAAGAAAAACAGATTAACAAACGATATGAACCAATACGAAACCTACTTACAAGAAAATTTAACGACCTACCTAGATATGCTGCGACAAATGGTAGAAATCAACAGCTTCACCGCCAATCCAGATGGCATCAACAAGCTAGGAAACCTTACAGCAGAGATGTTTGCACCGCTAGGATTTGAGGCTGAATTTATTCAGTCCACCAATTCCAACTATGGCAAACATTTGGTGATGACCAAACAAGGTAAATCAGGCCGAAAAGTGGGCATGGTCTCCCATTTGGATACGGTGTTTCCACCTGAAGAAGAGATACGGAATGACTTTCACTGGCGCGAGGAAGGAGACCGCATTTACGGACCGGGCACCGTGGATATTAAAGGTGGCACCATTGTGATGTACATGATGCTTGATGCCATCAAACAGTATTCACCTGAATTGTACGACGATGTCACCTGGGTCCTCCTCCTTGATGCCGCAGAAGAGACCGACGGACAAGATTTTGGCGATATCTGCCTTGATCGTCTCGAAGGTCCTGAGACATTAGGCTGTCTCATTTTTGAAGGGGGCGCAAAATTTGAAAATAAATACAAAGTCGTCGTCGCTCGCAAAGGCATGGCCGTGTTTGAGATTCAGGTAGAAGGCAAAGCCTCACATGCCGGAAGTTCCCATCCCAATGGTGCCAATGCCATCGTACAACTAGCAGAAACCATCCAAAAGGTGGCGGCCGTGACTGATTATGACCAAGATATTACAGTCAACGTCGGCACTGTGAGCGGCGGTACAGTCACCAATCGGGTGCCTCATCAGGCTGAAGCCAAGCTGGAAATGCGCACTTTTAAGCCCGATATTTACGATACGGCCGTTGCTGATATCTTGTCACACGGAGGCCCCGGCTCCGTCCAAACTCAATCAGGTGACTTTGTATGCCAAGTCAACATCACCCAAATTCGCAAAACGAAACCCTGGCCAAGAAATGCGCCAACAGACAAGCTCTTTGCCATTTGGAAAGAAGCAGGGGATGAGCTCGGTTTTGAAATTTATGAAGAGGAAAGAGGCGGTCTAAGCGATGGCAACTACTTCTGGGATCGGCTTCCCTCGGTTGATGGCCTTGGCCCATCGGGCGGCAGTGCCCACTGTTCGGAAAGAAGCGAAGATGGCAGCAAAGAGCAGGAATTTTGTGATGTTTCTTCGTTTGTGCCTAAAGCGCTGTTGAATATAACGGCCGTTTTAAAACTCATTCAATAATATTTCCTACAATCATCCGTCTGAGCCTGTCGAAGGCACCTAGCACATGTATGGCTTCGACAAGCTCAGCCTCCACTTAAACTGATGCAAAAACAGCTCCAAATATTTATCTTTTTTACCAGCGCCTACTTCTTGTCCTACTTTTATCGTTCAGCAAATGCAGTTATCTCACCTGACTTAACGGCCGATTTAGGGCTATCAGCAGCCCAATTAGGACTGACCACTAGCATCTTTTTCGCCACATTTGCAGCTGTGCAGTTACCACTTGGCATTGGGCTTGACCGCTGGGGGCCACGCTGGGTCACGCCCTCTCTCATGTTTGTGGGTGTCATTGGAAGCATCATTTTTGCGATGGCACCGTCTTTCACGGTCCTTTCAATTGGCCGCGGTCTAATTGGCGTTGGGATGGCAGGCATTTTGATGGGCTCACTCAAAATGTTTAGCCAATGGTTTTCTGCAAAGCGATTTGCCACTGTGTCAGGATTGCTTGTTGGGATCGGCTCGACTGGCGCGTTATTTGCAGCGACACCGCTGGCCTGGCTAAACGGCGAATTTGGTTGGCGAACTGTGT
>JANQSK010001137.1 GCA_028284105.1 Anaerolineae bacterium | reverse complement strand
CGGTGCCCCTTTTCTCATCGCATATGGCTTAACGTTTTTGATAACGGCCGTTTCCACTTTCTATCTGCCTAGAGAGACCACGGCGTTAATTGCCATGTTTCAGGGCGTCATTGCTCTTCCGCTCGCATTTTGGGTAGAAAGCAAAATGGGCTGGCAGAAAATGTCTCACAACAATCCTTTGAAACAGCTATCCGCACAACTGGCGATGGCCCAAGCCTTAGCATTGCCGATTCTTATCGTGGCTTACAACATCAACGAAGGGTTTATTCCTATTATGTTGGCAGCAATTGGGGGAATGCACTTCTTTCCCTATGCATGGCTTCAACGTACTAATTTATATTTGATTTTGGGCGTTGTGTTGAGTGTTGGCGCTTTTGCGCTACAGTTGCTGTTTGGCGCTTTAGCTTACACGCTGATTTTGTTCTTTGTAACGGCCGTTTATTGGAGCGCATCTCCCTTGATGCTGCGCCATGCCAAAAGACTAAGCCCACCCCAAACAGCTTAATTCCCTTCTCAAATTGTCATTCCCGCCTTCGCGGGGGTGACTAACTTTAGGGTATGAGGCATTTCATTTATCTACAACCGCATCAACGTATATTGACCTCTATCGATCTGCTGAGCTAGGTTGAGAAGAATATACAATCGTTCAAATCGTTTTGAGAATAATGCTCATGACATGACTCTACGAAAAAGGGTGACACCAAACACATAGATTCCGACTAGCGTCAGCATTAAAAACTGTGATGGTTGGAAAAAACGGCCGTTTTCTAAAACCAGTCCCCAATATTTTATCCCTCCCAAAATGCTCAAAGTAAGACCGGTCCCTAAGCCCCAAACAAACTGACTATTAGAACTGATTTTTGAAGGATATATTGCTCTTATTGTTGAATAAAGCCCAATTGCTATGAAAAAGATGCCAAATAAAAACTCAACAGGCTGCTCCCCAAATGGCGATTGGAACACCATGCCCGCACCAAACAAAATCATTAAAAAGAGTCCAAAAATCACGGTTAATATTCGGCTCCATTTCTGA
This sequence comes from Anaerolineae bacterium, assembly GCA_028284105.1. GTDB lineage: Bacteria > Chloroflexota > Anaerolineae > Promineifilales > Promineifilaceae > QQUD01. The sequence goes on along the minus strand of JANQSK010001137.1, from coordinate 1,956 downwards.
TCACGAGAACCCTCAACTTGAGGATCGCCAAATATGCGGAGAAAGGATTGTCCAAAAAATGCAAAAACACCAATAGCTAAAAAGAAAAATAAAATCCCTTCCATGTGAGCTGCCTTCATGTGAAAATCAACGGTATCTTGAAAAAGAAATAGCTAAAATTGATTTTCACCAACTGAATTTCACAAACTATTTTTAAGTAAAACAGTTGAAGAATGTGAAATTCACACTATGAATCTTCGTTACTGCTGATGTTTAATGTTGACGTATCAGGTATATCTTCTGGCTGAAGTGTTGCCAAAATTTCATCCGTCATTGGGTTGATATTGACGATGCGATTAGCCTGACGCTCAATTGTTTTTTCAAGGAGATTGCGCACAAAACGGCCGTTTCCAAAAGAATCTGTTCGCACCAAACACGCTTTTTCAACCTCTTGCTGAAGCGAATCCTTGGCTTCTGGCGTCAGCTTGACCCCAGATTCAGCAGCCAATTTTTCAAAAATCTTCACCAAATCATCTGGCTTATAGTGAGAGAAATAAAGGTATCGGTTAAAGCGTGACTTTACCCCAGGATTCGCCTCTAAAAAGCGATCAATTTCTGTGGCATACCCAGCAATGATCACGGCAAACTGACCTCGATGATCCTCCATACGTTTCAGCAGCGTTTCAATCGCCTCACGCCCAAAGTCGCGCCCTTCATCCTCACCCTTCGGCATAAGCGCATACGCCTCATCAATAAAGAGAACGCCCCCCATTGCTTTTTGAACCATCTCATCAACTCGCGGTGCGGTCTGCCCGATATATGATGCCACTAACCCGGAGCGATCTGTTTCAACAACATGCCCCTTATCCAGCAAACCCAGCTCTTTATAAACTCGCCCAATGAGACGAGCCACAGTTGTCTTCCCCGTCCCTGGCGGACCAGCCAACACCATGTGGAACGTTAAAGTGGGTGTCGGCATGCCCCGCTCTTGACGCATCTTTTGAACTTTAAGGAAATTGATAAAGGTTCGGACTTCTTGCTTTATATTCCGTAGCCCAATAAGCGCATTCAGCTCATCCCAAACGGGCTGAACATCCTCATTGATTTCGAGAACTAAGGGGGTTTCCGGCACAGCTTCCCAATCGATATGACGCAAAACAATGGTGCTGTGAATGCGAATCCGCAGCAAATCATTCACAATAAAGCCAAACCCATGACCTTCCGGCGCTTCAGGAATATCCAGTTCATCGACATAGGATTCATTGATATAAAACTTTGCTTTATTGGGGACTTGAACAATCTGGAGTTCATTTAAAGATTGTTCGCCTAATCTTAAATAGCTGCAGGGCTGCCAAGGAATAACGGATGACCATTTTCCTTCCCGTGCACGTCGGATTCGATAATGGCCCGTCCGGCTGATCTCAAAGCTAAAGCAATTCTCTTCATCTTTGCAGCGCCAGATAAGACCATATCCGCCTTCAATACCTGACACACGCTCAAGGACTGTATAAATTTTGTAGGCTTGGGTATCTTCAATAATGAGCGGCTGCCACGTTGTCCAGTAATCATCAAAGCGACGATTTTCAAATACATAGGCATAATCCCCTTCTTCAATACGAAGCAGGGCATGATCATCGTCGCGAATTTCCCATTTATTGTCGTTGTCTAAAAAAGGATCGTGAAAAATTGGCATAGGGTTCAAAACGTCAATGTTTGTATGGATTCATTATAAATGGACGCTATGCACTATTCAACGATTAAGTTGCTCAATTTCCGACAAAATCCTCCGTTAATTGGCGATTTTTATAGGAAAAGGTCCTTCTTTGGGAATTAGCTATCCTCATCTGTGTCATCATTCAGCCAATATAGTCCCTTTTCCCGTTTCATTATTTTGTGTTCGACCATGGCGCGACGCATCCAGGCTACATCATCATGAAACTCAATCAGGATTCGATTCACCTCGATTTCTTGGTATTT
>JANQSK010001106.1 GCA_028284105.1 Anaerolineae bacterium | reverse complement strand
TGTTACAAAAATTATTGGGACTGGTAAAAACGGCCGTGTGACTAAAAAAGATGTTAAGGCCTATTTGGATATTTCTGATCAAACCCGAGAGCCTGAAATTGTTCCCCAACCTATCCAAAAAACCCGTCCAGTAACTCAACAACCTGGTGCACCCCAGCCAATTCCCATTGCTAACAAAGTACCGTTATCAGGTATGCGCCGTTCAATTGCTGAGCATATGGTTCGAAGTTTACAAACGAGCCCTCATGTGACAACATTGTTTGAGTTTGATTTTCATAAGGTGGCGGCCCATCGCAAAGCAAATAAAGCCCAATTTGCTAAAGAAGGTATCAAGTTAACGTATATGGCTTATTTAGCGATGGCGACTGTTGAAGCACTCAAGCTGTTTCCATTGGTCAACAGTGTGTTTCATGATGATGGCATCGAACTCAAAACGGATATTAACCTTGGTATGATAACGGCCGTTCCTGATGGCCTCTATAATCCCGTTATTCAGCACGCTGATGGTTTTAACCTACGAGGTATGGCTCGAAGCATTGGTGAACTTGCAGACAAAGCAAGACAGGGAAATTTAAAACATTCAGACTTACAAAACGGTACGTTTACAATCAGTAATCATGGCTCAGCTGGTAGTTTGGCTGGAACACCCATTATCTTCCAACCCCAAGCCGGTATTTTAGGGGTCGGTAAAATCGAAGAACGAGTCAAAGTGATCGATGGGGGTATGCATATACGGCCGTGTGCTTACATCAGTTTTAGCTTCGATCATCGCATTATGGATGGGGCGATTGCGGATGGTTTTGTGTCTGAAATTCAACGAATTATTGAAAATTGGGATGCATAAAATTAGCTCCCAATAGTCTAAAATTTATTCGAATTTTTCCCTCTCTAAAATCACATATTTTATGATCGATACCGCTTTATTTTTTAGAACAAATGTGGTATAATTTCGCATATGCTGATTATTACAACAATTGAGCAAAAATCGCTTAATTTTCTCAGAATTACCCCCAATTTTGAAATTGATTTTTAAAGGTAAAAAGCTAGTTTGTTCTCTCATCAGAGAAATTGTTTCTGCACGCAGTTTTTTACTTGATTTAGGAGATTTATATGGCTAAGACAGCAGCCGAAAAACAATATGATGCCGGTAATATTCAAGTCCTAAAAGGGCTTGAAGCGGTTCGTCGACGTCCTGGTATGTACGTGGGTGGGACCGACATCAAAGCACTCCATCATCTCGTTTATGAAATCGTTGATAACTCAATCGATGAAGCATTAGCCGGTCGTTGTGACCGCGTTGAGGTCGCTATTCATGATGATGGGAGTGTGAGTGTGTCTGACAATGGGGTCGGTATCCCAGTTGCATTACATCCTACTGAAAAAGTCTCTGCCCTAGAACTTGTTCATACAACACTACACGCCGGTGGTAAGTTCGATAACGACGCCTATAAAGTATCTGGTGGTTTGCACGGTGTTGGTGCTGCGGCCGTAAATGCGTTATCTGAATGGATGGAAGTGACCGTTAATCGTGAAGGTCATGTTTGGCAACAGCGATATGAGCGCGGTATTCCACAAGGACCCGTTAAGAAAGTACGTAAATTGAAAAGAGGCGAAAAAACAGGGACCAGAACACATTTCCTCCCAGATGCCGTTATTTTTGAAGAAGAAGAAGATCGGAAATTCCGCTTTGAAACGCTTTTAAATCGATTCCGTGAAATGGCTTTTGTGACCAGCGGTGTCTTTTTGAAAGTTCGCGATGAACGGCCGTCTACGCCTAAGGAAATGAGCTTTTATTTTGAAGGTGGTCTCCGTTCCTTTGTGCGATATCTCAATCGCAATCGTAAAGTCGTTCATGCGCCAATCTATTCTCAAAAAGAAGTGGATGGGATTGATGTTGAAGTTGCCTTGCAATATACCGAAGGTGTTACCTTCTCAGAATACTCATTTGCGAACACGATTCATACACCCGATGGTGGAACTCATTTGACAGGTGTTCGTACTGCGCTTACCCGCGTTGTGAATAATTACGCACGTAAAAACAACTTCCTCAAGGACAAAGACAACAACTTTTCGAGTGATGATACCCGCGAAGGCGTTACGGTTGTCGTTAGTGTTAAGCACCCTGATCCACAGTTTGAATCTCAAACGAAAGTAAAGCTCATGAACGCCGAGGTAAGCGGTATCGTTTCCTCGATTACACATGAAGCGTTGAGCTCTTACTTAGATGAAAATCCCCGTGAAGCAAAGCGCATTATTGAACGCTGTTTAACCTCTTCACGTGCTCGGGCAGCTGCGCGTAAAGCCCGTGAACTCGTTATGCGGAAATCAGCGCTAGAAAGCTTGACCTTGCCTGGTAAGTTGGCTGATTGCTCAGAAAGAAATTCAGAACGCGCAGAACTTTACATTGTGGAAGG
>JANQSK010001100.1 GCA_028284105.1 Anaerolineae bacterium | reverse complement strand
GTGCTTGATACGGTCGTTTAACGCAAAAATCACTTCAACTGACAAATCAGAAAACTGAGGCAACCGTTGAAACCGCCGTGCTGCCTGCTCAGACTGCTGTGCGCGAAACTGCTTTAACAGAATAGACGCTTGTACTTTATATTCTTCAATTTTTTGGAAGGGGGATTTTGTCATACAAACTCCTTTAATTGGGTATCTAACACTCACTTTTAGATATTAAGAAGTCCACTGACTATGAGATTGTTGATGAAATAATAAGGGTGAGATCCTCTTTTGTGAGTATAGGCACCCCTTAAGCACCTGCCCAGAGCATACCTGAGTTTGTTTATTTTTCAACCTGCATCAATAAATTGATGTCGAAGAAATTTGATTAAATGCGTTTTATTGGCATATAGTTTTATCAAATGGAGGTGTTGGTATGAAGCAAAGAGTCGTGATTTTTCTGGGTGTTGTGATAGTAGGTTTTGTTGGATTGTATTGGGAAGGAGTCAATTTACATGCTGGTGCCGAACCCACTTTAAATGTTCAAGTGATGTGTCAATCGGATGCTATTCAGTTGAACTTTTCTGGTGAGAACTGGTCAAATGAGCCAGCTGCTTTTTATTTGAATGATTCGTTATTAACGGCCGTTCCTTCCCTAAATAACACAGTAGAGGCCCAATGGACGATTAGCCCCATCCCTGAAACGGTTTCAATTGCCCGATTGAGAATAGCTGAGTTTGAAAAAACAGCGCTATTATCTGCACCTTGTTTACCTGAGGCAGCGTATGCAGCTTATATGCCCATCATGTCCAAAAACAGCAATTTACAATTTGATATTCAAAACACATTGCCACCGATAGTCGGCAAGAGCACACTGCTGACAGATGATCTTGGATTTGATGAATTTGAACAAAACGTTCATCAGTGGAGCCTAAACCTTACTCAGGGTGAGACCGTTTCTGTGACTGTTGCGACTGAACCTTTTTTGAATGGGATTCTTACCATTCAACATCCCAATGGTTCTCTGAGTGGTGTTGAACTAAATGGCGATGGACAGATGGAAATGATCCAATTGGCGGTAGACGTATCGGGCGCATACAAAATCTACCTTAACGACATTGGTTTACAGTCTGGGAGCTATATGGTCAATTTCTTTGATAATAATAGTTTGCCAATTTTGCAGTTTTTCATGCTTGAAGACACAAATCCAATAATGGGCTCGCTGCCTCCTGATACAGACTCTGAATGGATTGTCTACTTAGAAGAAGGAGAAGTTGTCTCATTTACAGTTGATCCAATCGAAACGGGTGTTGATTTGTTTCTGACGCTGTGGTCCAAAGATGGGGATTATGCAGAATCAGATGAGGATGTGGGGGCAACAGAGGTTATTGAGAACTTTAACGTACCACATAGCGGTCTCTATGTACTTCAAGTCGGTGAGTGGGATTTTAATGAAGCATCTTATACACTTACACTAGAAAAACAGTAAGCATTAAAGGGTGTTTCATGACAGAATGGACAAATTGGTTTCAACAACAACTCAAGGCGAGTGGCGATAGCTTAATTTGGGCAATTGAGCGCCTTGATACATCGCTACATTTGGAACTGCCTCCAGACGCTGAATACTTTGGCTCATGGCATCCCGTGAGACATATTTGGCACATCACTCTGTACGAGCAACTTGTTGCGGTTCCTTCTATGATGCAGTGGTTGGGTGATCCTGCCATTCCTGAGATCGAGTGGGATGATGGCGACAGTCGATGGGAGACCGTCGAGGATAAAAGTGCTGCGTCATTAACGGCCGTATTTCAAGAAGTCCGACAACAGCAAATTGAGCTTTTACCCCAGTTTAAACCTGAAGATTGGGCTAGAACCCTTGATACCGTTTGGGAAGTTCAGCCGCTTTCAATGGTAGTCACAAAAACATTCCAGCACACGTATGAACATGCTGACCCCCTTTTGAGAATGGGCCTTTGGTGGAAGCCTGACGCGTAACAAATGGACGAATTACTTCAGCCGTTTCCTGCAAGCTTTGCAAAAGGGGGAGATATTTTCATTGCCGACTCTGGTGAGTTGAGGGCTGCCCCTTCTGACCGGATGCATCGGCATGATTTTTATGAGTTGGTATGGGTGCGAAACGGCCGTTCTCAATTCTTTAGCGACTTCAAACTGTATGATCTGCAGGCTGGCAGCTTAGCCTTTATCTCCCCCAAACAACTACATGATTATGTGATAGACCAAGGATATATAAACATACTCATCTTTGGCTTCCGGCCAAATGTTTTGCCTAACGTTGCGCATCATCTGGTAAATATTTTACCTTTTGACGATGCCAATAGAGCCCCCGTTTTACAAATTCCTAAAGAGGCACAACCCACAATTGAGCAACTTTTCAAAACGGCCCATCAGCGCTTTGATGCGCAAACTACAGGCTGGGAGAACATCGTTCGAACTTATTTGCAAACTATTCTCACTGAAGCCGCCTATCTCATGCCGGAAGAGCTCATTGCCCAATCGTCATCTGCGGCTATCCAACTCACGCGAGAATTTCAACAGCTAGCAGAAACCTATTATCGACAGAGGCGACAGGTTCAGGAATATGCTGAAATGCTTGGGGTAACGAGTAACTATTTGGTCAAAACGGTGCGAGAAATCACCAGCATGACGCCCAAACAACTCCTTCAAGAGCGTTTACTTCTCGAAGCGAAGCGTTTACTTGTGCACACACCCTATCCAGTGAATGAAATAAGCGAGCTGCTTGAATTTCCAAATGGGACGTCTTTTGCACGCTGGTTTAAA
>JANQSK010001093.1 GCA_028284105.1 Anaerolineae bacterium | reverse complement strand
AATTTTAGTTTAGCGACTCAATTAAAAGAGCCATGGACTGGATGTACATCGGTGAGTGGACCGAAAGGCAAAGCAGACCGTGATTGGTATGCTCAAAATGATGTTGCGCTCTTTACCTGGTCTAGCTTGGCTGGCGGATTCTTTTCAGGTCGGTTTACAAAAGAAAATCTAGACAGTTTTGAGACCTATCTTGATAAACTATGTGTCGAAGTCTACTGTTATGGAGATAATTGGGGGCGCTTAGAACGAGCAAAAGAATTGGCTAACCAAAAGGGGGTCTCATTGGCTCAGGTTGCATTAGCTTATGTGACCAATCAGCCTCAAGAGATTTATGCTTTGATTGCCGTGTACAACGCAGAGGAGGCAGCTGACTCATCGAAGGCGATCAATCTTGAACTGACTCCAGAAGAGATAGCTTGGTTAGAAGGATGATGAAAATCACAAAAAATACAAAGTAAATTGAAAATAATAATGGAGAAAATAAATGAGTGAACTAAAACCCATTGCTATTCAGCTATACACAGTGCGTGAGGCATTGGCACAAGATTGGAAAGGGACTTTAGAAAAAATCGCTGAGAAAGGGTATGTCGGTGTTGAAACGGCCGGTTTTGGTTATGCAGGTTCAGTAGATGTCGCAAAGGCTGAATTTGACCGTCTTGGCTTACAAGTTGTTGGCGCTCACTCACCTTTGCCATTAGGTGAGAATCAATCTGAGATTATTGAAACTGCAAAAGCTGCCGGCTCTTCTAATTTGATTTGTGCTGGCACAGGACGTGAATTATTTGGTACTGAGGATGATATTCGAGAACGCGCAAAGATTTTCAATGAGGCAAATGCAGTTTGTAAAGCGAATGGGTTTTCATTTGGTCTTCACAACCATTGGTGGGAATACGCTCTGATAAACGGCCGTATTGCCTACGATATTTTGCTTGAAACCCTCGATGACGACATCTTTTTTGAAATTGATACCTATTGGGTGGCTTCAAGCGGCCAAGACCCCGTTACAGAAATTAACAAGTTGGGAAATAAAGTTTCCTTGCTACACATTAAAGATGGTTCAACCAATCAGTCAGATGATATGTTAGCGGTGGGTCAAGGTGTTATGGACTTTCACAAAATTATACCTGCTGGAACCCATGCGGAGTGGCTCATCGTCGAGTTAGACCGCTGCGGCACGGATATGATGACGGCCGTTTCTGAAAGCTATGACTATCTCATTGGGCACGGGTTAGCCCGAGGTAACGCTTAATTTTTTGCAAAAAGACTCACTTGATCTGAAAAACAACACACCTGAGGACAAACTATGACAACTCCCCTAAAAGTTGGCGTCATTGGCGTCGGAAATATTAGTGGCATTTATTTGAAAAATTCGAAGTGGTTGAATGCCATTGATATAATGGCCGTTGCTGACCTTCGCATGGATGCCGCCAAAGCCCGTTCTGAAGAATATGATATTCCCTATGCCATGACGGTTGATGAACTTCTTGCCAATGATGAAATTGATCTCATTTTAAATATCACAAATCCAAATGCCCATGCTGCCGTTGCCTTAGCAGCTGTTTCAGCCGGTAAATCAGTTTACAACGAAAAGCCTCTTACCCTAAGTCGTGATGAAGGGAAAGCGTTATTGAAAAAAGCGGCTGAAAATAATGTTCGAGTCGGATGTGCACCTGACACTTTTCTGGGAGCGGGTCATCAAACAGCACGCAAGCTCATTGATGATGGGGTGATTGGGACACCCGTTGCTGCCAGCGCTTTTATGATGGGTTGGGGAATGGAGATGTGGCATCCTAATCCTGAATTTTATTTCAAGCCCGGTGGTGGCCCCATGTTTGATATGGGACCCTATTATTTGACAGATATGGTCTTTATGCTGGGTCCAGTGAAGCAAGTTACCGGTATGGTAACAACGGGGCGTAAACAACGAACGATTACAAGCCAGCCGCTTGCGGGCCAAATCATTGATGTTGAGGTACCAACCCACGTGACGGGCCTGATGGAATTCGAAAG
>JANQSK010001092.1 GCA_028284105.1 Anaerolineae bacterium | reverse complement strand
AATCACATAACTTACTTTTGCGGTCCATTAAAAGGGCCAGGGTTAGACAACTTGCCTCCCGAATCTAAACATGATTTTCCACATCAGCAATTTGAGCGTGTAAAAGAGAACACGCTGTCTATGTTGCAACAGCATATGCGGCATCTCTGGCCAGATGCGCTTAAACCGACTCCTGATTTTCCAAATGAGTTGAATTGGGAGCTGCTTGTAGATATGCAAGAACAAGAAGGTGTTGAACGTCTGAATAGTCAGTTTTGGCGTGGCAATGTCGATCCCACAGAGCGATATGTCTTATCGGTTCCACATGGCACCGCTGCCCGATTGCACACAGATGACTCAGGATTTCATAATCTATTCCTGACCGGTGACTGGATATACAATGGCTTTAATGTGGGCTGTGTTGAATCTGCTGTTATGTCTGGCATGCTGACTTCACAAGCGATTACGACGCACTTTTTTGGTGAGCCCACACCTAAGCACATCGTTGGTGGTGTCGATTGGTGGAAGAAGTAATTTTCAACTCTCCATTAAACACGACTTGCATAGTATGTGGCATTGATAGAATTGTAGAGCTGCTTCGCTTCTTGAAGCAGCTTTTCTTTTTCCTGACTATCATCCAAGTGCAATGCCAAATCTTGATTAGCGATTCCTGTTGCTAAGGTCATATTGTTCGTTTTGGCGATGTCAACGCTTTCGCGCCATTTTGAAATGGCTGGATTTTGTTTTTCTTGTAACCACAACATTTTTGCTTCACATTGCAAAGTAGAGGGCATGCAAATAGGATATTTTTTGGCATAACTCTTAAGAATTTTTAGGAGGTCTTTTGTAATTGATTCAATGGTTTCACCATCTTCAAATTGTTGGCTTTTATCCAGAGAATTGATTGATTGGTTGCCTTCTCTTTCCCAAAGTGATAGCCACGCTTTTGCTAGCCCAAGGTAACCGTCATAGGCGGTATACGCTGCTGGCGGGCTGATTTCTTTAATCAACAAGGTGGCTTTTATGCACATTTCCATTGCTTTATTGATTTCATTTTGTTGGATATATGCCCAAGCTAAGACCCCATGGTTAATTATTTTTGCAAGTTCATCGGTGTGTTTTTCAGCAAGTGGTATGCCTGAACTCAAGAGAGATACGGCCGTGTCTACATCACCTTGATGTAACTTGCTTTGGCCCATCATCGACAATCCCCATTCTTCACCCCGAATGGCCCCTGTTTTCTTCGAAAAATCATAATATTGCTTTGCCCAATTTTCAGCAGCTTCAAATTTGCCTGCTGTATTGCAGAACCACGCGATAGACCCAACATTTTCGGTCCATAAATTATGATCACCTAACTCATCAGCCGTCGAAATCACTTCCTCAAATTCGTTCTCTAAGGTGTCCCATTCTGCAACACCAATGTTATAAATATTGACCCGACTAAGCACAAAAGCGCGTGTAAGCAGATGTTTTTCATCCTTTTCAATTTCAAGGGCTCGGCTTCGATAGGTCTTTGCAAGTTTATGAATGGGGATGATTCCAGCAACCACACACATCACAGCATATGAACGGGCTAACTCCCTTGATGGTCCTCCATTTTCGCTGATGTTCAGTGAGCGAAGGGAAGAGTAGAGCAAGCCTAACGTATTGTTGTTGAAATACATGATTGTGGACAGTCGAGAATAAACGTATGTCGCTAAAAGCAATGCTTCGCGTTTTTCTTCATCGACTAATGTTTCTCGCCCTTTATCACGAAAGCGATTCCAAGTTTGTTCTCCTAAAAGTTTTAAAAGACCAAGCCCCATTTTGCCTTTTGAGTTTGGCACCGGCCAACCTAAATTATTGAGTGATTTTTCAAAATATTCACGACTTTCAGTGAGTTGGCCTAAATTGTAGTGGGCTTCCCCAGCTTTTGATTGCCAATAAGCTAATCGATAAGTTGATATGGACGGATGACCCTTTGCTGCAATGGATAACAACTCATTGAAATAGAAAAGCGCTTCGGGATTAGCATAATTATTTAATGCTTGTTCTCCCGCTTTTTCAAGATAGAAGATTTGCTTATCGAGATCTTCAGCATTCCGCCAATGATGGACTAACAGTGGATAGTAAGATGCCAGATTCTCCGCAAATGAAGCCTCATACCATTCTGCAGTTGATTGATGAAGCGCTTTTCGCTGAGAAAATGTCATTAAACTATATGCTACTTCCCAAATCACAATGTGTTTAAATAAATAAGTTAAATCAGCTTCAGCCTGTTCCGGTATCGTGAATTCATTTGTTTCCAAATTTGTTAGCTGCTCTTGAATTTTTTGATTATCTTTTTCTACCGGATGAATGTTGTGGATAGCATCAAATGTGAAGGTTCGACCTATGATGCTTGCTACTTTAAGAGAGAGTTGGTGAGAGGGATGCAGTGAGTCAATTCTGCTGGTAATAATGCCATGGATGTTATCTGGAAATTGGAAGGTGCTTAGATTTGAAAGCCCATCTGCAATCGTACAAACACCATCTTCAATCTTGATAATGCCAGTATCTCTCAGTGCATATGCAATTTCTTCACTGAAGAATGGGTTACCTTCCGCTTTATCGGAGATAATTTTGAGTAGGGGTTCTGGAATGTTTTGAGATTTTAGCCGATGACAAAGGAGCATCTCGATGGCTTTTTCAGGGAGGGAGTCAATTTCAAGCTGATGTGCATTATTTGTGTTTTTAATTAGTTCGATTTTTGAAATTGATTCATCAAAGTTTGGGCGCGTTGCCAAAAGCAACATCATCGAATCGAGGCTGTTGCGAACCTGCTCTATGAGTGTCCATGATGATGAATCCAGCCAATGTGTATCTTCAAGGATTAAAATTAACGGTGCTTCATCATTTATACTTTGAAGTATTTTGATTAAAAGATTATTTGTTGAATTTGCTCTGGCTTGCCCAATCATTTGAGAAGTGAGCTCATTATCTTCAAGAGATATTGGCAGAACAGTTGAAAGCAATGGTGCGAGATTGTGTAAAGATGGATCAATTTCAACGAGTTGGTTTTGGATGGACTCTCTAGCAGATTCAGGATTGGCATCAGAGGGGATATTAAAGATTTCACTGAAAATTGAACGCCATCCATGATAGGGTGTTGATTTTTCAATGGAGCTTCCGGCACCTACATAAACGGCCGTTTTTCCCTCTGAATCTAATTGTTCAACCTGCTGAATAAAGTGGCCAATAAGCTGTGATTTCCCCATTCCCGCTTCACCTTCGATGATGATTGAACTACCTTCGCCATCTTGGAGCAGTCTTGACAGTTGTTGCTTTAATAAAGCTTTTTCTTCTTCGCGACCAATCACAATGGAGTCAGAACCCGCGACAAGTTCAGGTTGATTAAAACTACTTTTCTTTTGTTCTAATTCAAAAATAGGAATTGGTTCTGATAAACCTTTGATTTTTTGCTGTCCCAAACTGTGATAATTAAAAGCGTTTTCAGTCGCCTTTTTAATGCGAGAGGAAACTAAAACCCTTTTGTTTTGGGCCATTCCCATCAGTCTGGCAGCAAGATTGACATCATTACCTAAAACGCCATACGTTTTGCGATATTGACCCCCATATGCACCCGTGTAGGTATGGCCATAACTAACTCCAATTTGGACAGAATGAATGAAGTCGAGATGAGGAGGGATATTTCTCAATGTGTCAGCAGAAAGCAAAGCTCTCATTGGGTCATCCTCATGAGCGATCAATGCGCCAAAGGTGACGTACAAATAGCTACCTTTATCTCCAATTGTGAGTTGAATTAAATAACCTGAGTAGGTGTTTACAACAGATTGAATCCATTGGATGAATGCATCTAGCTTAACGCCTGCCGAATCGTCATTGTCGTAGTCGATGCCATCGAAGCGTAAAAATAAGGGCACGGTGGGGCGGAGCTCAGCAAGAAAATTTTCTTGGCCTTCTAACAATCTTTTGACAACGGGGGGTAATAACCATTCTATCTGCTGATCGAGTTCACTCTCATTTAGCGCTGTAGGCCATGGGGATGGTTCTACGTGACCGTTATATTTTTTTACTGTGGTGTATTGGCGATTTTCATCACCTACTCTTGTTTCAATAGGTTCCAGATCATCTTTTAGGAAGGCGAAGGTTTCTGGTGAAATAATGATCTCACCTGTATTCGCCAGTTTTTCAGCATTGGCTACAAATTCGAGCGTTTTTCCTGCAATCGTTAGAATTTTCTGGATATCTGGTTTTCCAACTGCAAATCGTTTGACGGGGCCAGTGGCTAACCCTACTTTGACACCTAACTTAATTAAACGGCCGTTTGGCAATTGAATTTCATCCATCTCAGCAATGATGCTTTGCATAAGTTGGGCTGCTGCCATGGCGCGCTTTGCTGTTGTCCCGAGATCACACTCATATGTATCAAACCAGCAGGTGATGGCATCTCCACTAAAAGAGATGACGCTTCCCCGATATTGATGAGCTTGGTGGATCAAACGGCCGTAAATTTCATTGAGATGATCGGTAAGCTCTTCTGCGCCACGTTTCCCCCCTAACTCTTGAGATAAACTCTGAGTTAGCGGTGTAAATCCTGAAATATCAGCAAATAACACGGTGCCTTCAGTTTGGGTAGTAAGTTTAAAATCATCTGCCAAAGCGATGCGTTGCTCAAACGGAATATAGTTACGAATTGATTGCATGTGGATAACCCCAGTAAAATAGAAATGTTCCTATTTAAAGGATACCAAATTACCGTGACTTAAGCGTTACACAAAACAGCGATTTCAACTTTATTTTTGACTGGAAATCTTGACAACCCGCATAGGCTAAGCTACTATACCAGCCGCTTCATTTAAATTTAATCATTAAAGGCTTTGATCAGGAGTAGTAGCCAATCTTTTAGAGAGTTTTGCCTAGGCTGGAAGCAAAACATTTTATGGTGAACTCGCCTGTAAGCTGTTTTAGCGAGTAGTGAATAACAACTGTTCACTTTTAACTAAAAACGAATCACGCACGTTACGCGTTTAAGAGGATAAGTATGGGCCTATAGCTCAGCTGGGAGAGCGCTACAATGGCATTGTAGAGGTCAAGGGTTCGAGTCCCTTTAGGTCCACCTATTTTTTTATACTTATCAATCAGAGTGGTACCGCGGAACCCCTTTCGTCTCTGGAGACGGAAGGGGTTTTTTTATTTCCTGAATTCAATAGCAGCCATGAGATTAGACGATTTATTTATCAAAACGGATTACACAACCATATATGGAAAAATGGCGGGTGATCCTTCTGCAAAGTTAGTGCTGGGAATTCATGGTTGGTCTCAAAAAAATGGTTGGCACACTTGGGAGCCGCTGTTAGCGCCCATTGCAGAAGCGGGCTTCTGCGCGGTTAGTATTGATATGCCGGGATGGGGTGAAACGCCAGCAATGGATCATTTACCTTTGATGGGAGAACGTGCTGTTGCCGTTGTTATTGAAGTGATGGATAAGTTGATGCAAGAAACGGCCGTTCTCATGGGTAAGAGTTGGGGCGGTGGCGTCGTCATAAATACAGCGTTGATGCATCCAAATCGCATCTCGCACCTCATTTTAACGGCTCCTGCATTCCGAGAATATGAAAAACTGTCTACGCTAGAACAACCCGTTTTGCTTGCTTGGTCAAAAGACGATCCGACCATTCCCTATGGAATCTCGGATGAGATGATGAATCATCTTCCGAATGCCGAGCGCATTACGTATGAAACAGGTGGCCACAACGCGGCGCCTGAAAACGCAGATGATTTTGCCCCAAAGGCTATCAATTTTTTGAATAATCTTTAATTCTTCATGCAGCCATAAGCTAGTAGCTAAGAAGGAATTTGAAATGAGTCACGAATACAATCCAAACGAAGTTGAAAAAAAATGGCAGGACAAATGGGATGAAACCCAGCTGTACCGTCAAGTCATTGATAAAACAAAAGAAAAGCATTATGCCATGACCATGTTGCCTTACCCTTCAGGGGATTTGCATATTGGTCACTGGTATGCGATGACGCCAAGTGATGCACGTGCCCGTTTTATGCGGATGAAAGGGTACAATGTTTTGTTCCCAATGGGGTTTGATGCGTTTGGTTTGCCTGCTGAAAATGCGGCGATTAAGCGAAATGTGCATCCTAAAAAGTGGACCTTTGCCAATATTGAACGGATGCGAGGTCAATTACGCAGTATGGGTGCCATGTTTGATTGGGAACGTGAAGCGGTTTCTGCTGATCCTTCTTATTACAAATGGACCCAATGGTTCTTCAAAAAGCTGTACGAAATGGACTTGGCTTATCGCAAAATGTCAGCCGTTGATTTTTGCCCGAGCTGTAACACGACTTTAGCTCGTGAGCAGGTTTGGGGTGAAGACCGCCACTGTGAGCGATGCGGCACGCCTGTGATTAAGAAGGACTTGGAGCAATGGTTCTTCAAAATTACGGACTATGCTGAAGAGCTGTTGGACTTTAGCAAAATCGATTGGCCTGAACGAGTCAAAGTGATGCAAACAAACTGGATTGGTCGTTCAACGGGTGCGAATGTCACCTTCAAGACGGAAGGTGGTGATCCGATTCCGGTTTTTACAACTCGTCCTGATACGTTGTGGGGAGCAACTTTTATGGTGTTGGCTCCTGAACATCCTTTGGTCGATAAAATCACGACGGAAGATCAAAAAACGGCCGTTTCCGACTACATCTCAGCTACTGAAAAGTTGACGGACATCGATCGAGAAACAGCCGATCGCGAAAAAACGGGTGTCTTTACGGGTGCCTATGCTGTGAATCCGGTGAATGATGCTAAAGTGCCTATTTGGATTGCCGACTACGTGTTGATGGGATACGGCTCAGGGGCCATCATGGCTGTTCCTGCACACGACGAGCGTGACTTTGCCTTTGCCACCAAATTTGGTTTGGACATCGTTGAAGTGATTCGTGAACCGGGTCGCACCGA
>JANQSK010001091.1 GCA_028284105.1 Anaerolineae bacterium | reverse complement strand
TTTAAACCGCTCTTTGAGGCTGAAACGGCGAATCGACCGTCTGGGGTAATTGCAACTGTAAAGACAGACCCACTGTAACCATAGAGCTCTTGAATCTGTTTACCCGCTTCAACATCCCACAAGCGAACCGTTTGGTCATATGAGGCAGAGGCAATGGAACGGCCGTTTGGTGTCCAAGCAATACGTGTGATTGCTCGGTTATTGGCCTTAAGCGTGTGCCTTAATGTAAACCCTTGAGGATGTGCTTCTGATTGCATGAATCGTATGAAAAATTTAACCTAGTGTTCTGCCATGCATTAAAAAATCGTTATTGAAATAAACAGAACCTGAGGTTTCGTGAACCATTTGCAAAATTTTTGCCAGTAAAGAACGGTTAACGAAACACTAGTTGAAAAGTTGGACACTAATAAATAAGGAGATACCGGCTCCAAATAAGGAGGCTATCAGATTGACTAAATCATTGGTCATCCAAAGCCAGCCACGAACATGTTGATTTGGGTTTCCTTGGGAGTTAACTTTCTTCTCCGTCTCCTTATTCCTTTCATCACTATAATACACGGCTTGAACCGTTGCGCCCAAAAGACTATCAAAGAGTGAACCCGCTAATCCGCCGATACCTCCAATTAAAGCATATTGCAAAATCTGGGAAAAATCTGTCGTTATTCCAGCAATGAGACCGATAAATAATCCACCTAAGAAGGAAACGGCCGTTCCAAAAGGAGAAATTCCCCCTGATGTCCCAACCTCAACAACCTGTCCCGTTGTAATAAGCCTTGGTGGACGCTTGCTTAATGTGCCAAGCTCGGTCGCCCAAGTATCGGCTGTGACAGTTGCCATCACACCAATAAATAAAGGGAACCAAATGGGTGATTCAAAAAGGTAGGATAGAAAGGCTATTAAGGTCGCGATGCCCCCATTTGCAACAACTTGACCAATATCCCGCTGATGACCTTTCTCAAACTTCTCAGCTGCTGCCTTTTTTTCATCTTCCTTAAAATGGGACAAAGCACTCGAGCTTACAAAGAAGACACCCAACATAACGCCCCATGCCCAACCCCCTAGGCCAAAAATAATAGTCCCTGAAATTAAGGCCCCAATAGTGCCAGAATCAGTCAAAGACCGACGCCATCGAGCCACTCCAGCTATAAATCCTGAAAGCAGTGCCGCAATTCCCAGTTGGGCAAGAAGGGACATGAAAAATTTTGCTCCTAATTTAAGAATCAAAGCATAAGAAAATGTGACCATTTCGTCAAGCACTCAAGTACATAATCTGCCTTTACAGACGGACATTGTTTTTGTACAATTCCACTCGTGATTGTTTGTCGATTTGTACAATTTGCACAAATCTTTTACCCCGAAATATAGAACTCTAACAAAAATCAACTCTTCAAATTACAAATAACCCAAAACTTGGAGACCACAAACTGCCATAAATGGAGACCCCATGAGTGAGAATTTAAATCCATTTTCAATTGCACAGGCGCAATTGGATGAAGCTGCCGCTGTTTTGCAACTTGACCCCCAAATGCACGCTTTTTTACGTGAGCCTATGCGTGAATTCCATTTTACGATTCCGATTAAAATGGATGATGGCCAAACAAAAACATTTCGCGGTTATCGCGTTCAATATAATGATGCCCGAGGCCCTGCAAAAGGGGGCATTCGCTTTCATCCTGATGAAACCATCGATACGGTTCGTGCTTTGGCTGCTTGGATGACCTGGAAAACGGCCGTTGCTGATATTCCGCTAGGTGGTGGAAAAGGTGGGGTCATTTGCAACCCCCGAGAGCTTTCGCAAGGCGAGCTTGAGCGTCTTAGCCGTGGCTACATGCGCAACATTACACGATACGTCGGCTTGACCCAAGATGTGCCTGCTCCTGACGTCAACACGAATCCACAGGTGATGGCTTGGATGCTCGATGAATATGAATCAATTATGGGGCATCGTGAACCTGGTGTCATTACCGGGAAGCCATTGGCTTTAGGGGGTTCTGCCGGTCGAACACCTGCAACCGCATTGGGTGGTTTGTTTGCCATCCGTGAAGCCGCTAAGAATCTGAACTTATCCTTGGAAAATGCGACGTGCGCCATTCAGGGGTATGGAAACGTTGGCTCCTTTGCACACAAGTTGGGGAGCAACCAGTTCGGGTTAAAAGTTGTGGCCGTCAGTGATGAGTTTGGTGCAATCTATAATGAAAATGGGTTAGATCCTAAGGCCGTGAGTCAACATTTGCGCCGAAATGGGAAATTAAAAGATTGTCCGAATACGGAAAACTTGACCAATGCTGAGCTTCTTGAATTGGAAGTAGACATTTTGATTCCCGCAGCAATCGAAAATCAGCTCACGAGCCAAAACGCCGATCGTATAAAAACTAAAATTGTCGCAGAGCTCGCAAATGGCCCCACAACCCCTGAAGCCGATAATATTTTGAATGACAAAGGAACCTATATTATTCCTGACTTCTTATGCAATGCGGGCGGTGTGATCGTTTCCTATTTTGAGATGGTTCAAAACAGCTATCAATTCTACTGGGATGAATCGATGGTTCACGAACGATTGGATAAGAAAATCACAACAGCATTCAACGCTGTTCACAGAATGTCACAAAAACAATCTGTTGATACGCGTGTGGCTGCTTATCTTGTGGCCGTAGATCGTGTGGCTGAAGCTGTGCGTCTCCGCGGGTGGGTTTAGTTTTTGAACGAGTGTTCATTTATTCGATTCGGGCTTGATCGATCCGAACATTCGTGCTATAATATTTGTGATTGATGGCATAAATTAAAATTTTTTACGGCTATGTTTTTATGATACGATTCCTACCGTTCATAGCCGTCATGTTTCAGTAAATGTGCCATTAGAAATAAACCTAGGAGGCTTTTTATGTATCAAAAAGTAGTTATTGTTGGAAATTTGGGGAGAGACCCAGAAATGCGTTATATGTCAGACGGAACGGCCGTTACCAACTTTAGTGTTGCGACTAGCCGCCGTTGGACAGACCGTTCAACCGGTCAGCCCATTGATGAAACCACGTGGTTCCGTGTGAGCGTTTGGGGTAAGCAAGCCGAAACCGCAAATCAATATCTCAGCAAAGGCCGCAAAGTTCTTGTAGAAGGACGCTTGCGCCCAGATGAGAACGGTGGACCTCGTACTTATACCGGTCAAGATGGTATTGTGCGGGCTTCATTTGAGCTTCATGCTGAATCGGTCCGCTTCTTGAGCGGTCGTGACGATGGGCCAGGTTACGTTCCTGCTGGTGGAGATGTTGGATTCCAAGGTGGCGGTGCTGCTGAAGAAGAAGACGATATTCCATTCTAAACAAACATTTCTATCTGTTACCGAGTAGTTAAAGGCAACAGAAACTAAGGCTGAACAAGAAGACCTAGGCGAAAGCTTAGGTCTTTTTTATTATTTTGCTTCCTTATACGCATTCAAGATTAAAATCGTGTATCATATGCAGGATTAGGAAAAGTGTAGGAGTTAGTTTTTGAAATCAATTTCAATTGCGATGCCAGCCTATAACGAGGCTGAAAATATTTTAGATATGGTGCAGGATGTCGTTGATGTTATGAAAGACATCACGGCCGATTTTGAGATCATCGTTGTCGATGATGGCAGTCAAGATGATACGGCCGTTGTCGTTCAAAAGATGCAACAATCTGTGCCCCAGCTCAAACTCGTTCAACATGAAGTGAATCAAGGGTATGGAACGGCCGTGTTTAATGGGCTCAAACATGCCACAAAAGAAACCGTATTTTTTACTGATTCAGACCGACAATTTGATTTAAGCGAAATCAGTAAGCTGATTGCTGAATTGAATGAAGCTGATCTTGTGGTTGGATATCGCTCACCGCGCCGCGATCCGTTTATGCGTCGCTTGAATGGAAAAGGGTGGAGCTGGCTGGTCACCATGCTGTTTGGCTATACCGCACGTGACATTGATTGTGCATTTAAACTGATGCATCGTGATGTTGTGGACTATCTTCGGGATGAAGTTACATCGGGTGGGGCCACATTTAGTGCTGAATTTTTAGTCCGTGCCAAACGTGCGGGGTTCAAAATTAAAGAAGTGCCTATCCTAGGACACCGTCCTCGCGTTGCTGGCAGCCCTACTGGCGCAAAGCTCTCGGTAATTCTGCGCGCATTTCGTGAGCTTGTGCAATTTCGCGTTTCGTTGAATCAAGAACCGCCACCGTCAAGAAGAACGGCCGTTTCTGACGCTGCTGCACAATAAGTCATTCACCTTCCCACTCTATTTCATGTAAACTTAGTAAATTGGTATATCTCCCTATAGTTCTGGATTTAAATTAATGAGTGAAAAAACGTCTAACTTTATTCGAACCATAATTGATAATGACAATGAATCTGGCAAATTTGAAGGCAAGGTTCATACACGGTTTCCACCCGAACCAAACGGGCAGCTTCACATTGGTCATGCGAAATCAATCTGTCTCAACTTTACATTGGCTCAAGATTACGGTGGAAAAACAAACTTGCGCTTTGACGACACCAACCCTGCCAAAGAGAAACAAGAGTACATCGATGCGATCATTGGTGATGTGCAATGGCTTGGTTTTCAATGGGACGGTGATGTTTTATATGCTTCAGACTACTTTCAACAGCTTTATGATTGGGCTGTTCAGTTGATCAAAGATGATAAAGCCTACGTTGATGATTTATCACAAGATGAAATTCGTGAATATCGTGGCACACTGACTGAAGCGGGAAAAAACAGCCCTTATCGTGACCGTTCAGTTGAAGAAAATTTAGATCTCTTTGAGCGCATGAAAAATGGGGAATTCAAAGATGGCGAACGCGTATTGCGCGCCAAAATTGATATGTCGTCTCCTATTATTAACCTGCGTGATCCGGTAATGTATCGCATTTTGCATACAGAGCATCCCCGCACTGGGAACGATTGGTGTATTTACCCAATGTATGATTGGGCGCATGGTCAATCCGACTCTATTGAAGGCATTACGCATTCCATTTGCACCTTAGAGTATGAAAATCACCGACCGCTTTATGACTGGTTTTTAAAAGAGCTGGATGTTTATAAACCTCAGCAGATTGAATTCGCTCGCTTAAATTTGACCCATACCGTGATGAGTAAGCGCAAATTACGCAAGCTCGTTGAGGGGGGCACTGTCAATGGCTGGGATGATCCGCGCATGCCTACCATTAGTGGTTTGCGTCGTCGTGGCTTTACACCGGCAGCCATTCGAAACTTTTGCGAAATGATTGGTGTGGCCAAGGCAAACAGCATGGTAGATTATGCGATGCTCGAGCATGCCATTCGGGATGATTTAAATCAAAATGCCCCTAGAGCGATGGCGGTGATACGGCCGTTAAAAATCACCATCACCAACTACCCTGAAAATATGGTAGAAGAGTTTGAAGTGCCTACCTATCCACAGGACCGAGAAAACAGTGAATCACGCGTTGTACCTTTCTCTCGTGAAGTCTACGTTGAACAAAGTGACTTTATGGAAGATGCACCGCGTAAGTTTTTCCGTTTAGCGCCTGGGCGGGAAGTGCGTTTATTGGGTGCCTATTACGTCACTTGTGATGATGTGGTCAAAGACGATGAAGGAAATGTCGTCGAGCTTAAATGTAGCTACGATCCTGAATCACGTGGTGGCAACTCGCCAGACGGCCGTAAAGTGAAAGGAACAATTCATTGGGTATCTGCTGAACATGCCGTTGATGCTGAATTGAGACTTTACAATCCACTGTTTACTGTCGAGAAGCCCGATGACGGGGACGATGTTC
>JANQSK010001076.1 GCA_028284105.1 Anaerolineae bacterium | reverse complement strand
TTCCACTAACGCGAAGGGGTTCTACCATATCTACAGCGACATGGACAGCGATGTCAAAAATATTCCAAGCAATGATAAGAATAGGTAACCATTGAAGTTTGCGGGGATTATTTTCAGTTGCCATTTTTTCCTCTCATTCGGTCAATCACAGATTCGTTGAAATGACTTTTGTTTAAAATGAGTTTACTAATCTTTGGGCCTATTGGTACTATGTGAACGGAAATAAAGATTTTGGAATAAGGTGAGTGTATTTGTTCTCGTTTACATAATCAGATAATTGGCCGTTTATGAGTTGGGTTGAACAGGGCATTCACGGGCTTGATTATCAAAGGCGCTTGCTTCTGTTTCACATTCCATTTCGATGATGAAATCCGGTTTTAGCGTCAAATCGATCTCTCCAGCGTCTGGATCTAGGTTTGTAGGAGCGAGCCTCGTTACGGTATAGCTCACTGTCCCATCATCATGAAATACAGGTGTCCGGTGATTCCCTATCCATGCACCTGTTTCGGCATCTAAAATGTGACCAACCTCCATAGTTAACCCATCTTCAAGTAGCTCACCTTTTACCCATAGACAATCATCGTAATTTTCTTGTGGTCTCAATTCGCAGTTGTTGTACCCATTACCACCAAGAATCCAAGCGTGTTTGACCCACCATTCCCCTGTACCATCTGCTTCCATAAGCTCTTCGCCGCTCCCGTTTAGATAAACAGCATTAGGATGGAAGCAGACTGTCTCACCACTGCCATCTTCGGTGCACTCGCCGGGTCCAACTTGGGGAGGGGAGGTGATCCGCCCCAGTACCTTGCTCTGTGCGTACACAGTGGCACTGTTTGTCGCTGTGTCGATATGCATATCGTTGATGACGGTGAGAGGAGCAGGCAAATCAGGCACATCCATTTTGGCCACCCAATAGCCGTCATGATAGTCCAATTGGCTTGTTAGCTCGAAGGGGGTGGCTGCCTGACCTGAACAGCCCATGGTTAATACGGCCGTTAGCAAGACGAGTAAACCAAGTAAACTGTTATGAAAGATTGGTTTTGAAGACTGTTTTTTGCTCATTGAATGTAGTTCCTCTTGAGTCTCAACTCAATTATACGTGTCATTTGTCTCGTATTTATCGAGATGTTATACTCCGTTCAAGGTGATGTCAATAGATTTTTGAGTTGTGAGACAAAAGGGCAAAAAATGTATCATATCAAGAACGATCAACGAGCTATCCGCTCTAGCAAAATGCTTTATGAGGCATTAGCGCAACTGATTCGGGAACGGCCGTATAACACAATCACCGTGACGCACCTCGTGGAAGCAGCTCAGCTAGGACGGGCCACTTTTTATCGAAATTTTGATGAGATTGAGGATATTTTGAGGATGCGTTGTGATCAGGTGTTTGAAGAGCTGATCGCATATTTTATCGCTTATCGACAGGAAGATCGCACAAACCAACCTGGCCGATTGCTCAAGCCGCTTCTGCGCTACTTTTATTTGAATTCAGACATCATTGATCTGCTCTTGCGAGCCAACCGGATAGACATTCTGCTAGATTCTTTTCGAGAACGCTCACAAGGCATACAGGCACAGGTTGCCAAGCAATTGCAAATTACAGATGAATATATGGCGTACAGTGTTGAGATTCGGATTAATCTCATGCTTGCGATTGTCACACACTGGGTTAGAACGGGGAAACGAGAGGCGCCTGACGAATTGGCCGACAATCTTAAAACAATGATCGGCAATATGGCATCTATTGATCAGCTGTTGTGATGTTGACTTTAATGAGTTCGTTTAGTAGTAATCTTGGTATATTGGTATATTGGTGTATTGGTCATTTTAATTTGACTAATATAACAATTTTTACCAATCCCCAGAGCCTGACTCTCAATCCCCAAACAAAAAGCCCTACCAATCGGTAGAGCTTGCATGCCCCATAGGAGACTCGAACTCCTGTTTCGGCCTTGAGAGGGCCGCGTCCTAGGCCACTAGACGAATGGGGCCTTTGAGAATTTGGATTCTAACAAAGCGCTGGGGGGCTGTCAATTTTAACTAAACCGCAATCAGGGTTTTTCAGGTGAAGAAAAAGTATAGAAAAAGAGACACGGATTTCGCTGATTCCACGGATAAAAAAGATAAAATCTGTGTCATCCGTGTTCTATGTGAAGAATTGTCGATGCTTTATTGAGCTATTTTAAAATTTACTGAACAGTTGCGAGACAGCAACAAACTTTCGGAGAATAGAACCTCAAAATAATAATTGTTACTTAAGGTGTCCAATTTTTCTGCAAAAGATAGTGACAGCGATCCGCATCAACGAGGAGATCAACGGCCGTATATCCTTGTCCAAAAGCACGTTCAAAAAGCGCTCGTGTATGAAGCTTCCACGCTATCGCCAGCTCTAAATCCTGTTGATGAATTTCTGCAAAGTTTTTGGGAATCGTGAGAAGGAGCGTATCAGACCAGTTGGAAAAGTTGGATGCTGTGGGGGTTAAACGGCCGTTTGTTATTTCTGTCTCATTAATCTGCGTGTAGTCAAAGTAAGGATCATCTAGGGATGGAGATTGATATGTTTGATTTGCATGAGACACGACCCAATCTGACTCAATCCACCAGGTTACATTGAAACGATCGGTTGGCAGGCCTCGATTGAGATCATCATCAAGCTCACCATAATAGTGTCGCTTGTAGGTACTGCTGGTCGCACCGAGTTTGTGAATGTTGAGGTTCGCGTTGAGCGTTTGTAAAGGATCGAAGGTCCACGTGATGAGCTTTACGCCTTGAGCTAGAACAGCATCTCGCTGAGCCCATTTAAGCATCTCACCAATGTGCCGCCCTCGATATTCAGGTAATATGCCTGCTTGGTGGGAGTAATGCCGAAATTGAACATTGGGATCGTTTAAA
>JANQSK010001071.1 GCA_028284105.1 Anaerolineae bacterium | reverse complement strand
AACTGAATTATTTAACATGTTCTGCCGAAGCTGTGCCCCTTCTTCAGATTGAATGATATCCAATGCTTCAAGCACAATTGCCGCTTGCACAGGCGAGATTGCATTTGAAAAGGAGAGTGGGCAACTGCCATACCGCAAAGCAAGCTTAAGGGCGGGATGATTCGTAGCTACAAAGCCACCATTCGAAGCAAACGTCTTTGAGAAGCTTCCCATAACGATATCTACCTTACCCAACATCCCTTGTTCTTCAAGGTGGCCCCGTCCAGTTCGACCCATTGCCCCCATATCATGGGCAACATCTACCATTAACGTGGCATTGTATTGATTGGCTAATGCTTGATGCGCTCTAATATCTGGCGTGTCTGAATCCATCGAAAAGAGGGATTCGGTCACAATCAAAATGCCAGCAGATGGATGCTTGCTACGAATGTTTTTGAGCTTTCGCTCAAGTGCACTTGTTGAGAGATGGGGGAAAATATGAAGATTCTTGGTTGCGTTTCGGGCACCTTCTGCCAAACAAGCGTGCGATAGATGATCCATCACAATAAAGTCGTTTGGCTTTACTAGCCCACTTATAACACCGTAGCCGGCTGCCCAACCCGTTGGGAAAACCGTACAGCTTTTCATTTCTACAAATTCAGCGAGACGATATTCTAATTCGATTGATAATTCTGTGTTGCCCATTAAGGCAGGAGAGCCCGCTGAATGTACGCCATACTTGCCAACCGCATCAACAGCGGCTTGCTTAATACGTGGATGGCTGGAAAGTGCCAAATAATCTTGGCTTGCTAAGTTCACACCACTTAACTGGCGTCCATGGCGATCCATCGCTTGTCCTTCTGACAAGATTGGCCCATATGATGCCTTCGAGTAGGGGTCGACTCCCTCTTTATAACGCGCTTGCCACCATTCAGTATGTGGGATAAGCCGATCAAGCAAATGCCCTTCAACTTGGAGCAGGTAATCTGCGGTGGTTCCTTGCCAAATAGATTGTTCTGAAATCATGCCCTTGTTCCTTTTCTTATTTTTGAGATGAATGGTCGAATGAAACCTTAGGCTTGATTATCAAAAACGGCCGTTTCCAAGCCATTTCCGTTGCGTATCCAAACCGTATCCAAACGCTTAATAAAGGTCGATTTTGGATACGATTTTTGTCAATCGCATAATGATGTGCTTATAAAAACCAAACCGACCGGAGTTTTTAAGCTGCGGTCGGAAAAAGAATTTATCAATTTGGGTATCGTTCAATTTAGGGGATAGATTCAGCGATTGCAATCAACGTGGCATCAGTCAAAACATTTCCAAAAGCGGTCAGGCTATACTCAATCCCATCCTGATCCCAGCGTAGGACAGTGCCCCCTTCAATTTCATCCCACTGTTGCGTATCCGCATTCCAACCACCTCGAATCAGGGCGGCGGGTTGACCATTGACAAACACTTCTTCAGTACTGTCCGGGCCAACAACCCAGTTCCGATCCGGATTGGCTCTTTGAATGTCTAAAAGTAAACCGTAGTAGGTGCGTTGATTGATCCAAATGAAGGATGCAGAAGTGCCACCCACCTGTCCATAAACAACACGTCCATCAAATTCATATCCAGCTGGAATAAAAGACGGTATGTTGAACTGTAGACCTGTTTTTGCACGTGCTTCCTCAGCAAGTTGCTCAAGAACACCCCGGTGCTCTTCGTTTTTCACAATGATAGGTTCAAGACCTGAACCAGGATAGGTTGCAGTTTCTTTGAATGAGATGCCATCGATACGCCGTATGACGTCTTCAATCTGTTCCTGTAATCCAGGGGAAAAGCCCGCAATAACAAAAAAGCCGATAAGGGTAATGGCCAACGCGAGCCGAAACGGCCGTTTTTCCAATACACGTGTCCTAACAGGTTGCGTTACTGGAACAACATGCTGCAATCGTTGCCACAGTGATGCTTTAAAAATATTGTTGGGTTCTTTTTGAAATTGAGTCAAAAATTTATCGTTCATCATTTGTCTCCCATTGCTGGCGCAGTTTACGCACAGTTCTAAATAAAATGATGCCAATGTTGGCAGAGGATAAGTTCGTGACTCGCGCGATTTCACGATTGGTTAAACTCGCCCCATATTTTAGAGCGATGATTTCTGCATCACGCGCTGACAATCCTTCAAGCAGGACTGCCAATTGCGCTAAGCTTTCTTGGTTTTGAATTTGATCTTCGACGGGCTGATGATTTGCCGGAATAGCATCGTTCACTTCAACATCTGCTTTAGCCTGCCGCAAATAGTCAATGGCTACATTTTTAGCAATAGAGAATAGCCAAGTCGTGATGGCTGCTTTTTTCTTTTGGTATCGATTTCGCTGACGCCACGCCTTCTCGAAAGTAACGGCCGTTAAATCCTCAGCCACCTGTTCATCCTGAAGACGGTAGCGGAAATAGTTGTAGATTCGTGGCATCTGGGCTTCATAAACATCTGCCCAATGCTGCTGCTCTTGGCTGAGCTTCTCTTGATTGATTGTGCTAATTTGAGCACCCATATCCATAGTTTCAACCTCGACTGTTCAATTCAAACGATTTGAATCAGGCTTGTTACTAAATTATACGGAGCAGGGCTGAATCTATTACAAAAGAGGCAAGATATGAGGGGGAAAGAGGGGTTATGTATCTAATGTTGGCAATTTTATCTCTGCCAATTGGCGATAAAAGGCATCAGAGACTGGTTCAAAGTGGGAGATGTGTGAGGCATCTAAAATGGCTCGCCCTTCCTCAGAAAGGTGAAGCTCAGATAGAAGTTGTCTTAACTGATCGCGCATCTCAACGGGTAACGACAGATGCGCAGCCAGTGGTGGGCCAGGGAATGGGCCTAACAAACCGATAATTTTTAAATCTTCAAATCGCTTCGGATCTAAACTCGATTCATAATCCCATAAAGTTGAATCAATGGCGGCCGCATCAACATGTTTGGTTTGAAGCCAACCCAAAGAATATTTATGCGCCCCAGATTCAAGCCACTCTGAGAAAAATTCGGCCGTTTCGCCAATTTCAGCAAGCCCTGTAAGTAAGCTAAAGTAGCCAGATTGAGAGCCAGGCTCATTGTAAGCCACACGGCCGTTTTTCAAATCCAAAATCGACTCAGCGGGATTATCTTTGTGAACGACCAAATAAGAATAGTAAACCGGCTGCCCATCATACAGATCTCCCTTCATGATGGGAACTGCAATACCTTCAAGCGGACGGGGATTGGCATCCAGCTGTAGCGCATATGGTTTTGAGCATATCCAGCCAAGTTGAATATCTCCCGCATGAAGCCAGCGAGAGCGATCTTGCCATGGCGCGTCATGCACATACGAAACGTCAAAATCCAATCTCTTTTCAAGATATTCAGACAACAGTCTCATCAGTGGAAATGTGTTTCTTGCTTGGCAGCTTGTCAGCTTAAAATCCATAGTTCATCCTAATTTAGAGATTGTTCTTCCTTTTGAGAACGTCACCTCGTTAAGTGAAATGAAGTTCCTGCTTTGAATAAAACGACGGCTATTTCAGGAGAACAAAAGCTCAAATAGGTGTTTTATTTCAAGAAACGTTTTGTTCTCCACTAACAAGGCTTATCACTTTAGAAGCTTCGGAACAGTTAAAGCTTACCTAGCTTATCTCCCTCTCACCATAAAAAAACACAGACTCTCACCTCATATTGAAACATCAGTGAAAATCTGTGTTCAGCATGTTTGATATTTTAGAAGCTGATGGTGCGTGTTCCGGAAACCATCGCTTCAACGGCCGTTGCCGCACCAACTAATTCCGCACCGTCCATCAAATCATCAGGGCCAATTCCGCGAGGCTTGGCACATGCACCACAGACCCACAATTTGCCCCCATTGCTCACAAAATTGTTGACCAATTCCTTGAGTGGTGGAAAGCCATTGGCTTCTAAACCATCAGTGTACCCTTTGGTTGGAATGCAAACGCCATCTGTCGTAAGCAACACGGCCGTATCTTGACCAGAAGCAAGCGCTGTATTGGCGACGACGAAAGAAAGTGAGGCTTTTTCAATATCGCCATTCCCATTGGTGTTGTGAATCATTACATTTGTCATTTTAATCTCCTTAATTTTTTTGAATTAAATATCGATCATCAACTTGCTTAAGAAGCTGATATTTTTGAATACGAACCCAAGCGGGTAAATCAACTTTTACAGTAGGGTCAGTGGCTCGAACTTCTAGCGTTTGGCCAGCACCAAGCCCTTTCATCAAATTTGAAATCTCAGTGATAGGGCCAAAGGCACAGCCTGCATCTCCCGCATCGTAAAATTCATTTGGCTCAAACCGAGGTGTAATTTGAATTGGGATAGGACAAGTTAAACCCGCCATCTTTTCAAACCATTCTTGTTCAGAAGCGGCTTTACGCGCTCGAAAGTTGATGCCAACCGTGCCAAAGCTCGCTGCACTACTTTCTTGCGGCGCCCCATCAAACACCTCTTTGCGCCACGTGATTTCAAAATCTACCAAGCCAACGGCGATGAACAGTTGCTCTAACTCTGCTTCCAGCAGAGCACCGCCTATTCAACCCGTCCAAAGGTCAATATTGGCTTTTGCACCTGCGGGAACAGGACGATCGACCAAAATATCTCCGAATTGAACACGCCCGCCTGGTTTCAGGACACGCGCCACTTCACGCAAAACGGCCGTTTTGTCCGGCATCAAGTTCAAAGAGCCGTTGGAAATCACGACATCCGCCCAGCCATCTGTAACGGGAAGCTCTTCAGCATACCCTTCACAAAATTCCAGATTGCGCTTGCCTGATTCGGCCAAAGCTTGGCGGGCTTTGTTGATCATCGGTTTGGTCATATCCACCCCGACAACGTATCCTTGCTCACCTACCATGTTGGCCGCAATAAAGCTATCGATGCCTGCACCGCAAGCAATATCAACGACACGCTCACCCGGTTGGAGTTCGCCTAAGCTAAAGGGGTTGCCGGTGCCTGCAAATGAGGAAACGGCCGTTTCGGGCACATTGGCCAGCCATTCATCTTGATACCCCAAAATGCCTGCTAATTTTCGTCCGGTGTGAAAGTGAAATCCTTTATCTGGATTGAGCGCCACTTCGTTATATTCATGGCGAATGGCGTCGCGCAGTTCATCTCGATTGAGTCCAATTTCATCTAAAACTGAAGTCATCTGTTTACCTCCTAAGAAATTGAAAGCTGTCTACTGTTTAATCTTTGGGAAATCATCTCGGTATTCGTTGTGTGCGTCAGAAGAGATAACTAGAGCTTACGGATGGAGCGTCCCGCTTTCGTCCCGCTTAGAATGGGGATGTTTTAGATAGCCAAAAGTGGGGATACAATAGCCTTATGTTCAAACTGCATCTTTTGGGGTCGCCATCACTGACCAAAGATGGAAATCCTGTTTACATTCGCAGACGACGCAGCACCGCCCTCCTCGCCTACATCGCATTGCAAGATCGTCCCCAAAGTCGGGAAAGCTTAGCCACGCTTTTTTGGAGTGAACAGGAGCAGAAAAATGCTCTCGCAAATTTGCGTCGTGAACTCCAACGTCTCAAAACCGACCTCAACAATGAACTCATCCTGTCCGATCGAAAGACGATTGGTATTGATCCAGATGCTTCGTTTTTGATAGACGTCAATGCTTTTGCAGAGGCAGCCCAAACGAAAAACCCCGAAACACTTGATGAAGCTATCCAGCATTATTCAGATGATTTTTTGTCTGGATTCACATTGCCAAGCTGCCCAGAGTTTGATGAATGGCAATATTTTCAGCGTGAACATTATCAATCCCTGTTTGGTAGCGCGCTTCAAGCCTTGATAACCTACCAAGAAGCTGAAAATCAGTTTGAGCAGGCCATTGTTTTAGCGCGGCGCTGGCTACTATTGGACACGCTTCATGAAGAAGCCCACAGAACGTTGATGCGTCTCTACGCTAAGTCAGGCCAATACGCCTCAGCCATCCGCCAATATCACATTTGCGAAAAAACGCTGGATATTGAATTAGGTGCAGAGCCTGAAGAGGCGACCAAAGCGTTATTAACGGCCGTTCAAAATAAAAACTTCTCGCCTCCCCAAACGGCCCAATCTCCCATTTCTCAACCGTCTAACACACAATCCCATACCGTAGAAACTCGAAATAATCTTCCAGCCTTCCCCGATGCGTTTGTGGGTCGAACGGAAGAAATCAATGCAGCAATGCAGATTCTGACAGAGACGGATTGTCGATTGCTCACGCTACGGGGTATTGGTGGTATTGGGAAAACGCGACTGGCCGTTGAAGTTGCCTCAGCCTTGATCAAATCCGGTGCGTATTCAAATGGATTGTTTTTTGTGAGCCTAGCAAGTGTCACATCCGCTGATTTTGTGATCCCCACGATTGCGAAGACCCTAAACATTCCCCTTATCAAAGAGACTGAGCCCATTGAACTCATTGCCAGTCGAATTGGGCAACAAAACATGTTGCTCTATCTAGATAACTTTGAGCATTTGCAGGCAGCAGCCTCTCAACTCACCATCCTCCTTCAAAAATGCCCCCACCTCGCGTTTTTGATTACCTCCCGACAACAGCTGAATTTAGCGGGTGAGCAGGTCATGGTGATTGATGGCTTGCCGCTGGCACAGGTCACGCAGGACAGTAAGGCATCTGAACTTTTCCAAACCAGAGCCTTACAAATAAAAGCAGATTTGTCATTCGACCAACAACGGCCGTTTACGCACGCCATTTGCGAATTGGTTGCTGGCATGCCGCTGGCAATTGAGATGTGTGCCGCTTGGGTTCAAACCTTATCTATCCAAGAAATATTGACCGAAATTCAACAGGGCATTGATATTCTAGAAAGCAACAATGCTGATACGCCAGAAAGACATCAAAGCATTCGCGCTGTATTTCAAACTTCGTTCAAGCTCCTCACTCTTGCTGAAAAACAGGTCTTGCAAAAGCTCACCGTCTTTCAAGGAAGTTTCAACCGTCCTGCCGCTCAAGGCATTGCCGGAGCCACACTGCGTTACCTGCGCGCATTGGTCGAAAAATCACTCCTCAACACCTATCATGCTGACAATGAAACGCGTTACCAACTCCATCCACTTTTGCGTCAATTTTTATTGGAAACTGTTGACCCAGTCGAGCATTCAGCCAATCAGAAAAAACATGCCGTTTACTATGCGGGTTATCTAGAATCTCTTGAACAAAAAAAGTTCACACCAGCCAATCATGAAATTGAAACCATTGTGTTTATGGAGGTTGATAATGTACGCGCCGTTTGGCGCTGGCTAGGCGAACAAATTGCAGAAGGCCAATCCTCAGAACCCCTTTGTAGCTTAGTCGATCAGCTTTTGCTCTCCTTCAACTACGCTTATCTCCATCGTAATCAATTCCTTGAAGGTATCCGACTTTTGGAAACGGTTTATCGACCTATGATCGCTCAAGGATGGGTCGAAAGCGGCACGGAACTTCAGCAAATCACTGCCGCAAAGGTGGGCACTATCAGTGCTATTTATCGTTTCAATGCTAATCAATTGGAAAAGGCGATGGAGATGAGTCAGGCAGTAACGGCCGTTTTCCAAAAGCATCCAACGCCCCCTTATGATGGCTATGCCTTACACACATGGGGTCTAGCCGCCACGCGCTATGGTGACCTTGATGTGGCCATTCAAAAAACAGAAGAAAGCTTAGCTATCGCCAAAGATGACTCCTTTACGCCCTTTACAATATTAGGGTTAGGCAGTTTATATCTCAGGCAAGGGCAGCCAGAAAAAGCAATCATCTACTTTGAAAAAGGGTTAGCGCTTGCGAAATCTAGCCATGAGCAAATGGGGATTTATATGGGCCATCTCAACTTGGGCGCCTATTTTTCGCAAACTGGGCAGCCCCAGAAAGCAATTGAGCAATTTGATACGGTCAATAAGCAAGCGATGCAGCCTGGAAAGGAAGCGTATCGGGTTGCGTCACTGACAAACATGGCAAATTGCTATAAAAATTTAGGGCGCGCTGATAAGGCAGAGAAACAGCATCAGGCGGCATTGGCGCTCGCTCACAATGTGGGTCGGGAAGATTGGATTGGGAATGTTTCTCGCGAAATTGGTCGACTTCAGTTGGATTTGGGCTATATCGAGCAAGCCAATCAATCCATAAACACAGCTTTGGAAAAAGCAATCCAGCAAAATGTACCCCCGAAAATTTTAGAGGGTTTGCTTATCATGTCTTATTGCCAAGCCCAATATGGTCACTTTGACAAAGCGCTGATTATGACCGGTTTTGTCATGAATAATGAGCGCTCGTTGGCAAATGTGCGGAAAGAAGCGGCTGAATTCTGGGATGAATTAACGTCTGAGCTGCCTGATATGTTCAAAGAAAAAGCAGAGCGTGTGTTAGAAACGGCCGTTTTAGACGACATCATTCAACTTTTACCATTAGCCTCCTGACACCTCAATCTCATCCACAAACAGCGCATTTTACACTCTTAATTTCCAACACAACATTAATGGTTTCCTCCCCACCGACATGATAAAATTGTGGATTGGAGAAATTCAAAAATTCATGAGTGTGGGTCCCCCGTTTCTATTTTCTCTCTCCCCTTTCTTCAACGCCCACAATCATAAACAGGATACCCATGTCCCAAGACAAAATCGTTGTGCGTGGTGCACGTGAACACAATCTCAAAGATATCGACGTTGAAATTCCTCGAGACAAACTTGTTGTCATTACTGGCATTTCTGGCTCAGGTAAATCATCTCTTGCCTTTGACACCATCTTTGCTGAAGGCCAAAGGCGCTATGTGGAGTCACTTTCCGCTTATGCTCGACAATTCTTAGGGCAAATGGAAAAACCTGATGTTGATCAAATCGAAGGGCTGAGCCCAGCGGTATCGATTGACCAAAAAGGGGTCAGTCACAATCCCAGATCAACAGTAGGCACCGTCACTGAAATTTACGACTATCTTCGTCTGCTTTATGCTCGTGTAGGGACACCCCACTGTCCCAAATGTGGTCGCCCTGTGATGCCGCAATCGGCAGAGCAAATTGTTGAAAACGTCGAAAAAATGCCTAAAGATAGCCGCATCCAAATTCTTGCACCGCTAATTCAAGATCGCAAAGGACAGCATATTGCCGTTTTTGATGAGATTCGCAAAATGGGGTTTGTGCGTGTGCGCGTCAACGGTGAAATTCGCCAGGTCGATGAAAACATTGAGCTAGATCGATATAA
The DNA here is from genome assembly GCA_028284105.1 of Anaerolineae bacterium. Taxonomy (GTDB): domain Bacteria; phylum Chloroflexota; class Anaerolineae; order Promineifilales; family Promineifilaceae; genus QQUD01. The sequence goes on along the minus strand of JANQSK010001071.1, from coordinate 30 downwards.
AAATCACTCGATTGAAGCAGTGGTTGATCG
>JANQSK010001061.1 GCA_028284105.1 Anaerolineae bacterium | reverse complement strand
TTCTTCAGCCAGGTAATCAACTACAGGTCCGACAGCCCCCACCTACTCCACTTCCCACTGTCACGTCAACGGCCGTTCCAGCAACCGGTACCCCTACCGCAACCACGCAAATCGTACCTACAGATGTTGTAACTACGCCATCTGCTGAAGAAATTGCCCAAATATCAAAAACATTAGCCCCTGATAATGAAGACCTTTCTCTGCTCTCTGAGGATGATAACGGCCGTAATCTCACACCATGGCTTTATGCAGTCGCGGTGCTATTAGGGATAGGTGGCCTTGGCCTCTTAATGTGGTCACGGCAAGAGACAGAATCCTAAGCTGCCTTATTTCACAGGTGACCAAGCCGGTTCCCAATCTCGGGCAGGATGGTTGGTGATATTAACAGCGTTTGTGCCGTCAATATTGATCACATAAACCTCATCATTCCCATCACGATTGGAGACAAAGGCGATTTGTGAGCCGTCTGGCGACCAAGTCGGCTGGGAATCTGCCCCAGGATGGTTGGTCAGATTAAACTCTTCCCCAGTTTCCAAATCGAGTACAAACACATCTCCTCCATCAACAGTGTCCTCTCGGCTTGAGTGATAGGCTAAAAAACGGCCGTCTGGGGAATAGGTCGGTGTACTGTTCACGTGACCTGAGTTGGTCAGTTGGGTAACTTCATCCGTATCGATATTCCAAGAAAACAACTCGATTGATTGTTCAAGCCCAAAATTACAGCGCGAACTGTACACAATGCTTGATCCATCAGGGGACCATGTCAATGTTTCTTGCTCTGTCAGATGGGCTTCTAAAACCACAATATTATCTTTCCCACCTGAGACGGGCATGTAAGCTATGCGGTGCCATGCGCAACCTACTGCAGGTGAATAAAACCTGTCAGTATACATGGCAATCAAATCCCGTTCTGGATTCCACCTTGGATAAAAATCATCAAATATACTATCCACAGGATCTTTAATAAGGTTCCGAGAATTTGTTCCATCCGTATCCATAATAAACAAGTCCGCACTACCATCTCGTCGTGAACGATAAGCAATTTGACGGCCGTCTGGTGACCAAGTTGGGCTTGCATCAACAACTGTGTTATCAGTGATTCGTGTCAAATCTGTGCCGTCTGGTTGAACCAGATAAATCTCCCAATTCTGATGAAAGTTTGTAGGATCACGTTCCACATGACGCGTTGTCATGAACAAAATGCCCGTCGTTGGCTCTGTGGAAGGCTCTCTAATTGGATCGGACAAAAAGCCACCGCTGCTTTCACGAAGAGACATCAAGCCACAACCTGAGAGTATCATTATGCTTAAAATTAAAAATATGATTTTTTTCATGATGTTGTTCTCAAAAACAAAAGCAGAAACGTAACACTCTAAGTTTAGAATGAATCTCAGACCTAGATCATTATCGTCTCTGCATTAAATTTATAAATTCAACTGTTTTATGGAATTTTTATTCCAACTCAGAAGCAATCATCAATACGGTAGAGCGACCTTATTGAATCATTGAGAACAATTCCGGTTCGCTAATGACGGGAACGCCTAAGTTTTCGGCTTTGGTCAATTTGCTGCCCGCTTTTTCACCCGCAAGAAGATAGTTCGTTTTCTTACTCACAGAGCCTGTTACTTTACCGCCATTGGCCACGATTAACGCTTTGGCTTCATCACGGGATAGTGACGGTAATGTACCGGTAATCACAAACACGAGCCCATTGAAAATATCAGACCCTTCTGCTTCTGAACCATCATCTTGCGGTTCAAATTGGAGGCCAGCTTGTTTGAATTTGGCAACAAGTTGTTGATTCTTCTCGTTTTGGAACCAATTGACAACAGAAACGGCCGTTTGGGGACCAATTCCCTCAATTGCCTCAAGGGTTTCCTGAGATGCAGTGCTTATTTGCTCAACGCCACCCAACTCATCAATGAGCAAGCTTGCGACGACATTGCCTACAAAACGAATGCCCAGCGCCGTCAGGAATCGATCAGGCGATTGCTGTTTGCTTGCTTCAATGCCCGCCAATAAGTTATCAACTTTCTTTTCCTTAAACCCTTCGAGCGCAAGAAGTTCATCTCGGTTGAGGAAATAAATATCTGCCATATCTTCAATGAGATTTTGTTCAAGCAACAAGGCACCAGTTTGTGAACCGAAATTATCAATATCCATGGCGCTTCGCCCTACAAAATATTCGACTCGCCGAACGAGTTGTTCAGGGCAGGTTGGATTGTCACAATAAACAGCCACCTCACCAGGAATATGAACAACAGGCTCATCGCAGAATGGACATTTTTCTGGGGGTTTGATAGGGGTTTCAGTTCCATTTCGCAAATCAACAACGGGTCCTATGACATATGGAATCACATCACCGGCACGTTTGATAATAACCGTGTCTCCAATGCGAATATCCTTGCGTTCAATTTCTTCAAAATTGTGCAGGGTGGCATTTCTTACAATCACACCACCAAGCTCAACGGGTTCCAAAACTGCATTCGGGGCTAATATACCTGTCCGCCCAACATTCACCTGCAACTCAAGAAGTTTGGTCGTTTTTTCTTGGGCTGGGAATTTCATCGCGACAGACCCACGTGGATCTTTACCCACGAAACCGAGATCATCCGCTAATGGCCGATCGTTGATTTTGACGACCAAACCATCAACCTCATAGTTAATACGGTTCCGCTTATCAATCCAATCTTCATAACTGTTGGCAACATCTTGCAATGTCGCACCATACACATTGTCATCCGAGACTGGGAAGCCCAATTGACGAAGATATTCAAGCCGATCCCACTGCTTGTCAGGTATTTCACCACCTTCCCATGCAATAAAATCGTAGCAATAAATGGTCAACGGCCGTTCCGCCGTAATCGACGAATCGAGCTGCCGTAACGATCCCGCTGCTGCATTTCGAGGGTTCATATAGACCGCTTCCCCCTGTGCCAACCGAGACGCATTAAACTTCTCAAATTTGTCTAAAGGGAAGAAAACCTCGCCCCGAATAACGGCCGTTGTTGGAGGGACCAAACTGCTTTGGGGATCAACGGGAATTCGCTGTGGAATCGCAGGGATTGTTCGCAAATTTTGCAAAATGCCTTCCCCTACAGAGCCATTCCCACGAGTTGCACCCTGCACCAGCAGTCCATTTTCGTACGTAAGCACGACTGTTAAACCATCCAGCTTGGGTTCAACCACATAATCCAATTTGGCATCTGGATCAGGTAGATGACGACCAATACGCTTGCGCCAAGCAAACAAATCTTCTGCGTTAAATGCATTTTGCAAGCTTAAGATGGGCGCTGCATGCTCAACCTTTTCAAACCCGTCAAGTGGTTCAGCACCAGCACGCTGTGTTGGGGAATCAGGTGTCAGCAAATGAGGATGTTCTGCTTCAAGAGCAACCAACTCATGATACAGCTTGTCATACTCACCATCGCTAATCACTGGGGAATCCAGAACATGATAGCGATAAAGGTGATAATTCAGCTCTTCACGAAGTTTGGCAACTTTTTCTTCAGGTGTCATTTTTCCTCCGAACAGTACATGTTTAATGCTGGGTGGTGATTAATCGAGATCGTTCGTTATGGTCCTGCAGCTGGTACCAAGAAATCACCAGCTACCCAACCTTCCGTCCCATCTTCCAGTTGGACCTGCCACCACAAAAAATCATTGGCACTTTGGGGACCGTCCAACACAAGGATTAGTGTACCTTCAGGTGCGACAAGTAATGACACATTACTGGTTGATGGCCCACCCCGTACTGTAACACCAATATTGTCGGTGTTGGCAACTTCTGCATAAAACCCAATCGTAATTTCTGGTGGCGCAACGGCCGTATTGGGAGTCGGCACGGGCGTAAATGTTGGAATAGAGGTTGGGGTCGGTTGCGGTGGCGTCGCTGTGGGTTCTGGCATCGCAGGTGCCGTCAACACAATAATTGTCGGCTCTATCGCAACCTCATCCAAAGGAGGCCTTTCTAAAATTGCCTGCGCGAGGGAGATAGCAAGTGCAATGCCAATTACAGTCACAATCACACCAGCCCCAAGCCAAAGCCAAGGAATAGGCTCCTGAGAATCCTGTCGTAACCGTCTTGTTCGCTTCTGATTTGAATCCCGGGGATCTTCCGGGAGTTTGTAACGAGCCATTAGGATTCCAAAACCTCCATGACCAATAATGTAAAATCATCGATTGGAGCTGCAGAACCCATCCAATTTAGAACGTCTTGCCGGATGACTTTAACAATTTCATCCGCAGTGGCGTTCTGCTTGTAGGCTATCGCTTTTTTAAGCCGCTCGATACCATAATTTTGCTTATTTTCGTTTTCAGCATCGGTCACACCATCACTGTACATGATGAGTCGATCCCCTGGTTCGACAGTAATTTCAAATTCTTCTAATGATAAATCTTCAAGCATTCCTAAGAAACGGCCGTTTCCAGACAACTCTGTCAAAGATTGATCAGTTTTAGTCCAGATCGGGCGATCGTGCGAAGCACGCACATAAGATAATTTTCCGGTTGGGCGATGAAGCACACCGTAAAAAACGGTGACAAAGCTATCTGTTGTGGTGACGCTAAATAATGCGTGATGTACTCGGAGAGCAACTTCAGCGGGGGATAACGAACGTTTGCTTTCAATCACAAACAGTGTTCTCACCACAGCCATAAACAAGGCAGCATGAATCCCTTTATCCGCTACATCGGCAATCAACAACCCAACATGATCATTCCCTAAATCGATGACATCATAAAAATCACCGCCCACATCTCGAGCAGGGCGTAAATAGGCTTCAAAATGATAGTTTGGGAATTGAGGAAGAGAGGCAGGTAGCAAACTCTTTTGCATATCAGCAGCAAGTTCTAGCTCACGTTGAATTCGCTCTTGTTCAATGAGCTTCTCTTGTGCCTCTTTAAGATCATTATATGCTTTTTCCAGCTCTTCATTCTTAACTAGCAGCTCTTTAATGTTGAGCTGGTCTCTAGTACGTGCTGTGGCTAAGATTTTTTTGGTAATGAGTTGAGCCAGGGAAGGGCTTTGCTTCACAAACCGATCAAATGAGGCTTCGGTGACCTCAAGGACAGTGGTGTCAGTAATAGTTACTGCATCAGCAATACGGGGCGAGTCATCAACCAGACTCATTTCACCGAAATAATCATTATTCCTTAAAATCGAGAGCAGACGTTCTGACCCATCTTCTAACTTTTGAGAAACAGCCACATTTCCTTCAACAATCACATAAAACGTATGCTCGATTTGTCCTTGGTTGCATAAAATCGTTTTAGGAGGGTATTTTTTTCGTTCGGCAACTGACTTCAATTGGATAAGAGTTTCTTCATCCAAGTCAGAAAGCGCTCGACGAATAATGGTCGTTGTTCCGATACTCATTTAATCAACAACTTCTTTTGACTTTATAAAAGCCAATAATTTTTCGAGTGGCCAACAGTTCACAACTTCTTCGGCTGTGGCCCAACCACGCTGGGCTGTTGCTACACCGTAATGCCTCAAATCAAAATGGCTCTTGTTATGGGCATCCGTATTAATAGAAATTTTGACACCAAGTTCTAACGCTCGCCGCACATGGCTATCTCGTAAATCGAGACGACTGGGATTGGCATTAATTTCCATGATGGTCTGAGTTTCCGCTGCTGCTTGAAGAATGGCATCCATATCTAAATCAGCCCCTACTCGACCTGGCAATAATCGACCTGTTGGGTGAGCGATCATGTCCACATGCGGATTATTAATAGCATTAAGCATGCGTTGGGTTACTTGTTCACGTGGCTGTTTGAGACTGACATGGAGGCTTGCAATCACGAAGTCAAGCTTAGCCAACACCTCATCTGTAAAATCAAGCGAGCCGTCTGCCTTGATCTCCATTTCAGTGCCGTGCAGAATGTGAAAGTCATCCCCCATAGCAGCATTGGCTTCTTTGACTTCTTCTGCTTGGGCTTCTAGTCGCTCTGGATTCAAGCCATTGGCAATTCCTAAACTCATTGAGTGGTCAGTAATTACAATGTATTTCATGCCCTGTGCCTGAGCCGCTTGGGCCATTTCTAATATGCTGTTTTTGCCATCTGACCATGTGGAGTGCATATGGAGATCGCTAACGATATCTGATTCTTGAATAAGGTTGGCTAAGTTGCCCGCTTGGGCTTGTTCGATCTCACCACGATTTTCACGCATGACCGGTGGAATATAAGGAAGGCCAAGTGTTTCATAAACGGCCGTTTCCGTGTCACAAAGAATTTCATCACCACCATCAACCGGTGTAAACGAATGCTCATTGAGACTAAGCCCTTGCTTGAGTGCCAATTCACGCAAGCGAACATTGTGATCTTTGCTACCTGTAAAATATGAAAGCAGTGTTCCCCATCTTTCAGCAGGCAAAACGCGTAGATCGACACCTATGCCATTCAGCAACACCACACGTGCTTTGGTTGGGCCACGTCCAACAACGGATTCAACATTAGGAAGTCCGCAAAAGAGATCCATCACCGGATCAGCCTCATCTGCGGCAACCATCAAATCAATGTCTCCAATTGTTTCTCGCATCCGACGGAGAGACCCAGCAACGGCCGTTTTAGTGACACCAGGCACCTTTTCAAGTTGCTGCAAGATATCTTGCGCGATTGGCCAAGCAACACCAATCGAGACGCGATCATCTCCATGCCGCGCCAAGGCATCAATAGCTGCTAATAGTTTCGCTTCTGATTTAGCGCCAAGACCCGGTAATCCTTTGAGCTTTCCTTCTTTAGCTGCTTCAGTAAGCTCATCTACAGTCGTAATGCCTAAAGAATCATAAATTTGTTTGACACGTTTTGGGCCCACCCCTTCTATCTTTAGCATGTCGACTAAGGACGGCGGCACATCCTCGCTTAAGCGATTGTAAAAATCAAGCTCACCTGTTGTGAGCATCTCTTCAATTTTCTCAGCCAAAGTCTTCCCAATACCGGGAATATCGGTCAATCCACCTTCTTCGTAGATTTGATTAATGTCACGTCCGAGGGCGTCTACGCTTTCCCCAGCCTTGCGATAGGCTAAGATTCGATGGAACTTATCCCCGCGTATGGCGAGCATGTCAGCTACCTTATGAAACAGAGCAGAAACATCACGATTTTTCATAGCCAAGAATCATATCATCATTTTTAGTTGGTCACTAATCACCCAATCATTCATGAAGCTGCTGTTCTCTGATCCCTATTTAACGATCTCTTTCCTTCTTTCAAATCCCTCTGATCCCTAATCAGCGATCCCCCGTAAACCAACGACACCTAGCGATCCCTAACACACTTTTTCAGGAGTGAAACAGGACCATTAGCTATATTTAATTGACCATAACAACATGACATAATCCTTGACTTGTGATCTTAAGTCAAGCTATAATAAACACGTTATGTCTTCTTTTTCCCAGGTATTAATGATACCTGTATGGCTTCGGATATGGATTACACAACATGTTTTGCCATATTTGGGGCTTAGTCCACAGGTGATGGTGCTGGGATTTTTTAAAGGCATCTTTGAGACGCTGTTGCTTGTTTTTTTGGGAATTGGTGTGCTGGCAGGTAGCCAAAGCTACATGAATTCACAGTACACATTGCCCAAACATATTCAATCAACCGTGATCAAATGGGCACCTATTTCTGGCCAGATTGCCCTTAAAGCAGACATTCCAAGAGAAGTTCCGCTCGTTCTTTGGTTTAAAGAAAATAGTATGAAAGCGGAAAATCCGGAAAGCTGTACAGGCATTATCGGGGCTTATGATTTGGTGCGTTCAGGTGAACGGCCGTGTTTTACACCCGGCCCCATTAATGATTTTGAAGTACGTGAACAACTGATAATTTCAGCAGAAGAGTTTAAGAAACGGTGTCCAGATATTACATATTGGACGCAAGATCCAAACACAATTAAGCGATGCTATTTTGCATACAATGCCGGAGCAGGAGCAGCAAGTCGGCTTGACCCAAATGCATCCGCTTATGTGATGAATAACTTTAATGAAAATTATCAAAATATGGTCTACTCAGACATTGAGTTAGGCACGGTAACGGTAACGGCGCTTGGCGCATGGCCAACCCATTTGGCCTTCCAGAGCATGATTGTTTCACAGATTGATGAAACAGAACGGCCGTTATCCATTTCGTTGCTTGACATGAGTACCCGTTTTTATGATCAAAGTGGGAAGTTGCTGGCTGATTTAACAAACCAATCACCATTAGGTTCAACCCAAATGGATTTTCCAGAATCCCGTGACACGGATCAGGAAACTTGCATTTCGGACGCCCATCTCATTGGACGTCCATCATTAAGACCTAGAGAAAATCCAGTCACTGACAACCCCATTTTGACCCAAGATATACATGGCTGTAGCTATGGCCTACCAGGCCTAGATATAACCAGCTTAAACAGTACAGCGATGTTGCAAGCACCTATGCCCGGTGAAGTTACAACCTACACCGATCGCTGGTACAACAGCACCATACGAATAGAAAACGATGAATGGATCGTTTGGTTATTACATCCGAGATCCTATTTCGTTACTGATGGTGAGATTGTTCGTTCAGGTCAAATTGTTGGTGTCATGGGCGCTGTGGGATACGCCACAGGGCCGCATGTTCATTACACAATTTATGATAAGGTAAATGAAACATTTGTCGATCCAGCAGCCTTTGTTCCAGTGCAATAATGGAAATGACAATTTCTATTGAGGAGTACAACCATGAATTTTATCGAGCTACTGAAATTTATTCCATTGATAATCGGGGCGTTTCTCGCCTACCACCTCATCTTTAAGCTTCAGCTCCCATCAAAAAACATTGGTGCAATCTTCACATATTTCTTGGGGATTCTCATTGTCTTTTTGGCAGTTAGCTGGTTGATTACCACATTCCTCCCCGACTTTGCCAATGATCTCCTAGATGCAGGTCGAAACGGTGATGAATGGAATCAGTTTATTGAAAATAGCGAAGATGTGGTTGACGATGCATTTGCTGGAATTACTGATGACGGCAATGGTGGAAACACTGTACAAACAGATCCAACCCCTGTGCGAATAATAACCGTCACAGTGACTCCCGATCCAAACCGCACGGCTGCTGGAGAAAGTGGCGCCGAAGGTGCGAGTGGTGGCCCAACAGTCCATGTTGTCGTGGCAGGGGACACCTTACTCAGCCTTTCTAGAATGTTTGGCGTTTCGGTTGAAAATATTCGGGCGGCGAATGGCATTCCAGCTGGCTCTGACCTTATTCAG
>JANQSK010001056.1 GCA_028284105.1 Anaerolineae bacterium | reverse complement strand
GTGAATACACAACTTTTCATGGCGGCACTGTAGCCGGTGCTCAAGCTGAGATCGTGACAGCCATTAATCGGGTAACTGGTATTTATGAACGAGAGGCATCTGTGCGTCTCGTTTTGATTGCCAATAATGATTCAGTCATCTACACCAATGGAGCGACAGATCCCTATACCAATAGCAATGGGTTTGTGATGCTAGACCAAAATCAGAATAATTTGGATAGTGTGATTGGAAGTGCAAATTATGATGTCGGCCATGTATTTTCAACCGGTGGTGGCGGTATTGCTGGTTTGGGTGTGATTTGTAGTAACAGCCGCAAAGGGGAGGGTGTTACAGGCTTAACTTTCCCTGTCGGGGATCCTTTCTATGTTGATTTTGTGGCGCATGAGCTGGGTCATCAATTTGGAGGGACTCACACATTTAATAGCATCACCAGTTCTTGTGGCGGCGGTAATCGCACGGGGAGTTCAGCTTATGAGCCTGGTAGTGCCACAACGATTATGGGATATGCTGGCATTTGTGGTAGCGATAATATTCAATCAAATAGTGATGACTATTTTCATACGGTCAACTTTGACCAAATTATGAATCACATAACGAATGGATCCGGTAACAATTGTGGCACTGTTACCATGACTGGGAATACACCTCCCATTGCCGATGCTGGTACAGGAGGTTTCACGATTCCAGCTGATACGCCGTTTGAATTGACAGGCTCAGCCTCAGATGCAGATGGCACAGGCTCACTGACTTATAATTGGGAACAATTTGATTTAGGGCCAAGCGGGTCTCCTAATTCACCTTCTGGGAATGCGCCTCTGTTCCGTTCCTTTTCAGCAACATCATCTGAAACGCGAACCTTTCCACAACTATCAGATCTATTAAACAATACCCAAACCTTAGGTGAGATTTTGCCGAGTTATTCACGCTCTTTGGAATTCCGGCTGACGGTGCGTGATAACGAGGTAGCTGGGGGCGGGGTCCATTATGACTCCATCAGCTTCGATGTTGATGGTAGTTCAGGACCGTTTTTAGTGACTTCTCCAAATACGGCCGTAACTTGGACATTTGGAGGTAATGAAACAGTGACTTGGGACGTTGCCGGAACCAATTCTGCACCTGTGAACTGTGCCAATGTGGACATATTGTTTTCATATGATGGAGGGAACACATTCCCCTTGACCTTGTTGTCTTCAACACCAAATGATGGGTCTGAAAGTGTTGCTGTGCCAAATGCAGAAACAACAGAGGCTCGACTAAAAGTTGCTTGCTCCGATAATATTTTCTTTGATATCTCCAATGTCGATTTTGAAGTGGCAACTAGCAGTATGAGCGCCCCCACTTCAGTCAACATCAGTGGAGATACAACGGGCCTACCCGTGGTGACATACACGTTTACGGCAACCACAACACCAAGCGATGCAGTGATTCCAATCACCTATGAATGGACAGCCACGGATCAAAATGGTGTCACGCAAATGAATATGCTTAGTGACACTGTTTCATTTTCTTGGTTCTTGCCGGGAACCAAAACGATTCAAGTCACGGCGACAAACTCAGCCGGTACTGTAATGTCGTCTACTTTTGATATTGAAATTGATGGGGATGTAATTTTCTTGCCACTGATTGCAAGATAACTATTCAAATAGATAAATAAAAAGAAAAGAGGTCTCAGGAGGCCTCTTTTCTTTTTATTCGCACTTAGTGTTGTTGATGGGCTTTTTCTTTTAACTTTCTCTCTGCTCGGGCAATAAACTCTGGGGTTAATGAGTCCACACAGTTAGGACAATAGATGTCGAAGCGGTATTTTTCTGATTGCCTGCTTTCATCCGTGATGGGTGTTTGGCAAGCATAACAAAGCTCAATGTACTGCGGTTCTAATTGATGATTTACAGTAACCCGATCATCAAAAACGAAACAATTCCCTTCCCACAAGCTTTCTGATTCAGGAACTTGCTTCAAATAGTTAAGAATGCCCCCTTTCAGATGGAAAACTTCATCAAACCCCTGTTGAAGCAGGTAGGCGGTCGCTTTTTCGCAGCGTATTCCACCGGTGCAGAACATAGCCACCTTCTTATGCTTTGAGGGGTCTAAATTTTCTTCAACATATTCAGGGAAATGATTAAATGCTTCTGTGTGTGGGTTGATGGCTCCTTTGAAACTGCCAATTTGCACCTCAAACTCGTTCCGCGTGTCAATGACAAAAACCTCGGGATCTGAAATGAGATCATTCCAATCTTCAGGATTGATATATTCACCAACTTCCTCGTTTGGATCGATATTTGGAATGCCTAGTTTCACAATTTCTGGTTTTGGGCGAACCCGCATAC
>JANQSK010001052.1 GCA_028284105.1 Anaerolineae bacterium | reverse complement strand
ATGAATACATCAACACAAACAACTTGCCTCCAGAGGCGAATGATGATTCGTATAGCACAGACGAAGATACGGCCGTTAATCTTGCGCAACCAGGACTGTTAGCCAATGATACGGACGATAAAGGTGGGCTTTCGACCCAACTGCTTGGCACACCGCCAACTGGGTATCTCCTGCTTCGGTCAGATGGATCCTTTGTCTACAATCCTGCTGGTGTTTTTGATTACTTGGCCGTAGGTGATTCTGCCACAGATAGCTTTACCTATCGTGTTACCGATTCGGGTGGATTGACTGATGATGCTACGGTCACAATTGCCATCAGTGGGCTCAACGATACGCCAGCGTTTGGTGAATTGCCAACGCCAACCATTCAAGAAAATGATGTGTTACAGCTGTCGATTGACTTTATCGACCCAGACGTTGGCGATACGCATGAGGTGATGATTGATTGGGGGGATGGCACAGTGGATGCACCATTCTATCTAGTGAATGGTCAACGTTCATTTAGCCGAACCCATCAATATTTGGATGACGATCCAAGCCTGACTAATGTTGACCTGTATGACATTAAAATCACCATCATCGATAACCATGGAGCATCTGTTGTTGGTGAGACGACGGTAACTGTAAACAATATTGATCCAATCCTTGAAAACATTGGCGCAACTGACGTTGATGAAAACGGTATTGCAACATTCAGCGGTTCGATTGTTGAAGTCGGTACCCAAGATACATTCACAATGACAGTAGATTGGGGTGATGGTTCAGCCATTGAGACGTTCTACTATTCAGCTGGAACCACATCCTTCAGTGAAACGCACAAGTATCTTGATGACAATCCATCAGGAACGTCTGCAGACCTTTACACAATCACCTATACCTTTATGGATGATGATGTGTCATACGATGATGGTGGTTTGATTCCACCACCGCCAATCACACCAACGATTGTGGCGACAACAGACTTGACGGTTTCCAATTTGGTGCCATGGGATGTTCAAGCTGATATTCCATCGCAAACGGTGCAGTACAGTGATTACATGACGCCTGTCACATTATTTGCGACGGATGTATTGGGTGATCCATTGGTGGCCACTACCTCGTGGAACTTAGTTGGTGAATCATCCATTGCTGGCTTGCCTGACGATTTGAGCCTGGCAATTGGTAGCTGTTTGCTGTCATCCACGGATTCCAATATCAAGACCTGTAGTTGGGAATTGAGTGGCATTGTTGAATTGCCTGCAGGCGACTACCAGATTGAGGTTGTGATTTCCGATAATGATCTCGGCGCAACATCAGTCACAATTGACCTCAAGGTTGAGCGTGAAGATGCCATTGCTACATTAGATGCAGGAAATCCAGTTGTCATTCCAGTGACTTCAGCAGGAAGTGATGCCAGTGAGCCCTTCTCCCTTTTGGCAACAATAGAAGAGCTTGAGCCTGATGTGGCAACGTTTGACAATGCGGCTGGAGACATTAACTTAGCAGAATCATCAGTGACACTGGTACCAGTTAATGGAAGTGCGCCCATTACTGTCATGTGTACACCGCAGTTGTTGAACCCAGTGACTGGATATGATGATGTATTGAATGTCAGCTGTGATTTAGCCGGCGTGCCCGTGAATGCGTATGACATTTACCTATCCGTAGATGGCGAATATTATGATAGCGCAGGTGATTCCTATTTCTTGGCGGTCTATGATCCATCTGGGGGTATCGCTACAGGTGCCCATGCGGCAGCACTGGACAATTGTGCTGTTACTGATGATAAAGATATGGACTTTGACATCAATACAGTAACAGATTGTTCTTTGTTATCAGCTGGTGAAGTGAAGATTGGTGAAGAAAACAATATTGGTGGTGACATTGTTTCTTTTGATAACATTACTGTGAAGAAAGATGCCACGATTGGTGGCGATGCAATCGCAGCCCAATCTGTTAATCAAGAGCAAGGTGTTGTCATCAATGGCTTAATTGTTGAAGGTGCCTTAGTTTATCAACCTGTCTTGCCGATTATCTTGGTAAATGCAGGTGGTTCAGATAATAAGGTCGAAAATAACCAAACTCTTACACTCCAACCTGGTAGTTATGGAAAGCTTGAAGTTGAAGAGAATGCGACTGTGAATTTTGAGGCAGGACATTATCTCTTCGAGGAAATTGATGTCAAGAAAGGAGCTAACCTTAACTTTGATACAAGCGGAGGTTCCATTTTGATTAGCGTTGAGACGAAGCTTGAACTTCAAGAAGAAGTCGACATGTATACCACAGGAAGCGTGGAAGATATCCTGTTCGAGGTTGAAGATGCTGACGTCAAGTTGGGTAAAAATGGCACTTTTATTGGCACCTTTGTTGCACCAAAAGGAACCATTGAGATTGATGAAGGATCAATCTTAACTGGTGCGATATACGGTGACAAAGTCCAGCTCAAGAAAGATGTCGTAGTCAATGGTCAGCCAGCAATCAAGATGTATTTTGACCTGTATATTCGACCGGTGTTCGCGAATAACAATGCTCCTAGTGCGAATGCAGGTCCTGATTTTACCGTCGTGGATGTTGATGGGAATGGCATAGAAATGGTCACGCTTGATGGGTCAGCTAGCGTCGATACAGACGGAACAATTGAGAACTATTCTTGGGTTGAAAATGGCGTTGAGATTGCTACCGGCGCCATGCCAGATGTTGAGTTTAATGTTGGGGTACACATCATTACACTTACAGTTACCGACAATAGTGGCCAAACTGATACTGATACCGTTCAGATTACAGTTGAATCACCGGCTAGCGGTGAGTTAGTTTATTTAAGTTCAGATTCAAATGGCTCGGTAGGTGGTGTCAGTTTTGCAGATGAAGATATCATCGTATTTGATACCAGCAGCAGTAGCTGGTCACTCTATTTCGATGGATCAGATGTAGGTCTCAGTGGTAGTGGTGCAAGAGATGTAGATGCATTTACACTCCTAGCTGATGGCTCAATATTGCTCAGCTTGAGTGGAAATACAACCATTCCTGATGTTGGAAGTATTGACGATTCAGACATTGTCCGTTTTATTCCAACATCGACTGGCACAACCACAGGCGGTACATTCGAACTTTTCTTGGATGGGTCAGATGTGGGACTGACTGAAAATGGGGAGGATGTCGATGCCATTCACCTACTGGACACTAACGTCTTGCTTATTAGCACATCCGGTAATGTTTCAGTAGACGGCATCTCAGGTAAGGATGAAGATCTGTTGCGTATTGACTTGAGCTCTACTGGCGCGACCAGTGCTGGCACGTGGTCACTTTACTTTGATGGGTCAGATGTTGCCCTCAACAGTGATGGAGGTGAAGATGTGTTGGGTAGCTGGGTTGATAATTCAAATGGAGATATCTATTTGACGACACGAGACACTTTCTCTGTAGAAAATGTGAGCGGAGAAGGAGAAGATATCTTTGTCTGTGCTCAACCAATGACTGGTTCAAACACATCATGTGATAGTTTCAATTTATATTGGGATGGTTCACTTGCTGGATTAGCTGGTGAACGGGTTGACGGAATCTACATTGATCGTTGAGTATGAGAGCTAGTTGATTGAAAAGACCCAGTGGGACAGCCTCACTGGGTCTTTTTATAATTAAAGCAAAAGGGGAGACCTATTTTTGAGATCATTTGCCTTCCGGTACATATTTCTGCCGATAGGACAGCATAAGCCAAAATAAGATGCCGCACAATAATACGGCCGTTGTGGTAATGATGATTTGTTCTGTGTTAAAGGGGATGAGCCAGATGGTCGTGACTAACTCCAGACCGATTAAAAAGAGTAAAAATTTAATAATGCCATCACGGTGAACCTTGGAAGCAACATAGGCACCAAGCGGTGCGCCAATAATGACGATCGGGATAGCAACCAGCCAATAGTTCCATGCAATGCCAATATCTTGCGAAACAACACCGTGCAGAAAGAACCCAATGATTGAGTTTAGGCCCATAATAATGACAGTTGTGGGCGTACTGATTTTCTCATTAAGCCCAAACGCTAAAGTGAGCACAATAAAGGTGAGCATATCAATGCCGGACCCTGTTTGAGCCGCAAAAGCCCCACCAAAAACGCCAATAATTAAAAATAAAAATCGATATTGGTTATTCCAGTTTGGTAAAGAACTGCGTGGTGACCATTGAATGAGCCAGCGTGAAATGAATAGAGCGATTCCAAATGCGGTGGCGACAAAAGTAAATAATATTTTGGGGTAGGGGTTGGGGATTGCAAAAAAATAAGTGCCTAAAATCTGACCTAAGATGCCGCCTAAAGAAACCCACGCAATAACCTTGGGTAGCGTTTTAACGCGTTGAACATAGATCATAACGCCTGCCATCGTCATACCAACGGCTTGAATCATTAAGCCAAAGGTTCGGGCATCATGCGATGGGATTTTTAATACTTTGGTAAAAACAGGGAAGGCAATGGCTGCTCCCCCTTCAGCGGTCGCGCCGGCCACAAATGAACCTAAAGTCATGGTAACTGAGACAGGCCAAAACTCTTGAAATAAATGCCATTGGTTGGCCATCGTCATGTAGCTGAGCCAAGAGGCGTAGATGATGAATAATAATAATTGGAATATCCAGCGCCGTTCATTTTTATGAGTTGAGATTGATGTTTGTGACTGAGACTTGGTTACTTTTACATCCATTTAGACACTCTAGTTTGATTCTTGACCGAATGAGTTTAGCGAAAGTATCTTAGGCAGATCGGCTTGCTGTAATGCTTACAGATGCCTTTAAATCCTTTAAGGTTTAAAAATTTTATGGATTGCCTCACTGGATGTCGATGCCCCAATCAGCACAGCTTGCTCATCCTCAATGGTGCGTAAGTCCGGTGCAGGAACGAGCAAGCTGACTGTTGTTTAATAGAAAAATCATTTGCGATGGCCAACGACACAAATGGCTTCACTGGGTACAAAAATACGGCCGTTTTCGTCAGCATATTGCATAACGGCATCAGCAATGCCATTCCAAATCGTTGCCTTTTGTTCTGAAGAGCAATTTGCCAGAAGCGCCGTAACGGGAGCTGCCAAATCACGCGTCATATTGACGAATTCATCAGCTGATTCAAATTCCCACGTCAAAGTCATGCGTTCGCTGTAAATATCTGTGAATCCAATCTTGCGCAAACGGTCTTCGAAGGATGAGACGTTGGCTAAATTAAAAGGATTTGGAACTCCTGCCGGCGGTGGTGGCAGCTCGAGATGCTGTCGAACAACGCGCATCGGTAAGCTCAGCATAGGAACCTTAGAAGGCACGTCCCATACGGCCGTTACGAGTCGCCCCTGTGGCGCCAGCATCTGATGCATTTTAACGAGGGCGTCATCCAAATTGGGTAGAAACA
The DNA here is from genome assembly GCA_028284105.1 of Anaerolineae bacterium. Taxonomy (GTDB): domain Bacteria; phylum Chloroflexota; class Anaerolineae; order Promineifilales; family Promineifilaceae; genus QQUD01. The sequence continues at coordinate 6,217 of JANQSK010001052.1, read as the reverse complement.
TCAAGCCAAAGCGGGACAGAATCGCATTAAATTGAGATTGTGAGAAATTAAGTTGTTCTGCATCCATTTCAACCAGATTTGGCTGCTGAAATCCTAGCGCTTCAAACCGATCTTTTGCGATAGCCAACATTTGGGAGGATTGATCGATTGCGGTGATTTGGTCTGATGAGTTGAGTTGCTTAACGGCCGTTAAGGCGGGTTCACCAACTCCTGTTGCCACATCCAAAACATGATGCTCGGGTTGAATATTTGCTAATGAAACAAGACGTTCACTAAGCGGCTGTGCGCCTTTTTCAAAAAGTGGCCACCATTGTTGCCATCCCGCAGCAACCTTATCCCATTCTTGTCGTTGACCATTCTTAAAACGAATGGGGTCAAATGTGGGTGTGTTTTCATTTTGACGAGGTGCCGTTTGTACTTTTGTAATCATGAGTTTGTGTCCTATTTATGTATCACTGCATGATGCCATGCAATGCGTTTCTATTTAAAAAGTGCTTTTACAAGGTCGCTACGACCGACGGAAAGCTGATAAACAATGGAAGGAATACAAATATCGGTTGTGGCGGCTAGGCTGGCTACGAGCACCAATTGTCCACCTAAGAAGTAACCCAACATCATGGCACCTGATGAAAATGCAAGCGCCGTGGCGACCATCATGAGGCCCCCAACACCGCAAGCTACCCGAGTGGGGATACCCCGTTTAGGAAGTGGCTGTGTGCCCGTAAAGCGACGAATAATATGGTTGTACACGTGGTCGACCGGGTGTGTTTCAAAAATAGCGGCTGCCAATGCTACAGGAAGAAGTGCATAAAAGATGGGTGGCGAGGCAAGGATCGTAGCCAAACCAGCGAATGTCGCACAGAAGACTAAAGCCAAACGAAGCCAGTTGCCAACTTCTTTGATGGTGGCTTCATCGATATTTTGAGTGCCTTGAACTAAGAACCGTTGATATTGTTTAGATTGAGATGTGTGTGTTTGAATTTGCATGAGATATTCTCCTTATTTGTTGCAAATGAGATAGTGAAAAGATTTCAGTTATGATTGATTTCTTGATAAGAAATGAGTTTTTGATGGCGGCTCACCTCTTTTAAAGTGAACCGCCTATCCATTAATACCCGCTGTTTAGATACGCACCTGATAGTAGAAATTCATGGGATCTTCTTCGATATCAAGCTGGTGGAAGGACGAGAAGCCTCCAGCCTGCGTCATTTGTTTGCCAAGAACAGGGTTAAAGCCCATGGTGCCTAGACCTGCCCCGCCTGATTCTGAAAGGGCAGACGACATACAAACGAGAATTGAAATGCCATACAGGAGAGGCGCCGCTGGATTGGCCAGATTGTCTTCAAATTCATCTGAACATCGAATGTCCTTAATAATCCAGTGCCCATCAGGCTTGATCGTGCCACGAATAGCTTTGATTACCTGTTCTGGGAAGGTCATGTCGTGTAAACAATCCAAGGTTAAAACAACATCAAATTCGGCCGTTTGTGGTAAATCTTCGCCGCGAGCAACTTGATAAGTGATATTGGTAAGTCCTGCTGATTTTGCTTCAGCTTCAGCTAAGTCAATCGCAATGACCGATGGATCAATACCGACAAAGGTTGAATTTGGATAATGAGCTGCTAAAACACGCAGTGCATCTCCTGTTCCGCACCCTACATCGAGAACATGAGCCCCTGTTTCTAACCGTTCCGTTAGACCATCTGCTCGTTTAAAAAATTCAGGCAGCATCCCGTGACCAGGCGCTGTTAATCGTTTAATTGTGCAGGCACATTGCATCCCTTGATCATCATAAGTAGGGCCAATACCTGATTCAAATGCTTCGGCAATACGGGCAATTGCTTCTGGTGGGGTAGGTGCATTAAAGAAGCCCATAAGATTACCAGGACTCGTTTCATCGACTAAGACCGGAATCGCGGCTGGGGATAAAGCAAATACATCGCCACCTTTGTATTCAATTAGACCTGCGCTGGCTTGATTTCGAAGCCACTCCAACAGCCATCTTGTTTTTAGGCCAGTGATGTCAGCCAATTCTTCAGGTGTCACATCTCCTGCATTTGCTAATGTTTTATAGAGTCCTAAGCGATCGCCAAGGTGTACCATCATGGTGACATAGTGTCCGCTTGCAAACCCAATGATTTTTTGAGCATATTCTTGAACCATTGCTGGGGTTATGGCTGGTGCATTAGCTGTCTGTTCTTTCATTGTTTTCTCCTTGATTTGTTTAGATTCAATGTCGTAACGAACGACAAAAACACCTTACCTGTTTGGCATGGGGTTTGTATGCTAACGATGGTTGGTTTAGGGGTTGGTTTAGGAGAATTTGGGGGATTTCAGGGGAGAAAAAGTAATTTTGCGGAGACTGTTATTAATGGTTTGGTTGCTTGCTATAACAGATTTAACTCATTGGCTCTTGTTACGGCTTCAACCCGATTACGTACGCCGAGCTTGCTAAAAATTTTATTGGTGTATGCTTTGACGGTTCCAACTGAGATGATTAACTGATTTGCAATTTCTGGATTAGAACGACCGTTTGCCATTAACCCCAGCACTTCAAGTTCACGAGGCGTGAGAGCATCAAAAAGTGGCTGATCAGGTTGGGGGGAGGCTGTTTTAGGCTTTTGAGCGATGATGGGGAGGCTTAATTCGTATAGTAATTCGCTGCATAAATCAATCAAACTCTTTTCATTTTCCAAGTGGGTTGCTTCTGAAAAAATTGATGGGGCAACGGCTAATTTATAAAGCGCAAGCAGTTGTGTCGCTTTACTGTTGGCATCGTGTTCTGTTGCGTCGTGTTGAGCAGCGAAGGTGAGGATGGATAACGGCCGTTTTCTCCGCCCTGCCTGCCACATCAATTCAGCAATATCAACCAGTAGGGCTAATAAAAAGGTGCGTAAATTAATGTCCATGCCGAGTTGAAGAGCCTGGCGGAAATAAGATTGCGATTTTTCAAAATCGGCTTGAGCGAGAGCCACAATGCCTAAACCTCGATTCGCAACAGCGACGCCCCCTTTATCGTTGATATTTTGATAAATCTTCAAAGAATCATTAAAACGTGCTTCGGCTTCACTGAAGGATTGTTCTTTTAAGGCAATGTTCGCCAAGTGATTTGAGGCAACCCCCATTTCAGGATCGTCAAAAGCGTGACGAATGGTATAGCTATCGGAGAAATGTACCTTGGCTGATGCCATATCCTCTTTTATCAGTGCAATTTGACCCAAATTATTCAATATGTAGGCCATAAACCACTCGTCCCCTGTGTCTTGCACAACGGCATAAGCGTCTTGAGCATACTTTTGGGCTTGGTCAATTTGGCCTTGACTCAAATGGACATCAGACAAAATCTTATAAGCAAACTGGAGGTTAAATAGATTGTTTTCTTTTTGAGCTCTTCGTCGAGCTTGATCTGCAAATTGCTCAGCTTCGGCAAAATTCCCTTTAATCATCTCGATAATGCCCAAAAAGGAGAGCGGGTCTGAGGTATAGTCATTTCGAAATGGAATATCAAGGCGCTGATAAATTTCATAACATTGGCGCATGCTCATTTCTGTTTCATCAATACGACCAGAACGCAATAAAAACCACGAACGACAAATCAAAATAGCGATTAACGCTCGATCTCGATTATCACTTTGAGGTTGATCGAGAATGACTTCTGCAGCTTGGGAAAATTGACGCAATCCTTCAATATAATTCCCGCTTAGCTGATAATACATCCCGAGGGGAGCACCCCCATCATATAAAGCCGCATAATCTAGTTGAGCAACTGTCCATGACCACGCCACACGAATATTATCCAATTCGTCATGGATTTCTGATATCGTTTTGAGCTGTCGATGACCGGTCGTACCGGACAATCGGTGTTTAAGGTAGTTGATGTAAAAGCTGGCATGGTCTGCGTGGGCTTGATCGGTTTCCTCAGAGCTGATTTCAAGCTGTTCAGCTCCATATTGGCGTAGGAGTTCATGGTGATAAAAACGGCCGTTTTCATCAATGCGGATCAAACACTTCTCCATCAAAGCTGACAAAATTCGTGGAGATGCTTCTGTCACGGTAACCGCAGCATCTTGATGAAATCCCCCTCTAAAAACCGATAATCGTTTAAACACATTTTGTTCAGAGAGTAGCAGCTGACTCCAAGTTTGATCAAAGATGGCTTGAATGCTCTGGTGCCGTTCAGGCACATTGCGGAGCCGGGTGGATAAGAACTCTAAATCTCGCTGAATTTCAGCTGCAATGGCTTGACAATTCAATGTTCTTCGCCACGCTGCAGCAAGCTCGATTGCTAAGGGCATGCCATCCACAAGCTGGCAAATTTTTATGACTGAATCTTGTTCTGCCTCCAGTGAAAAATTAGGGTACCCACGTTTGGCACGTTCTTCAAACAGTTGAAGCGCATCATAAGATTGATTTTCAGCAGAACCATCAAAATTAACAGGAAAAGTTAACCCTGTTATTGGGTAGAGGCGTTCTTCTTGTAAATTGAGTGGCTCTCGCGAAGTGACTAAATATTTGATATGAGGTGTTAAAGGCAACAGCTGAATGAGTGGTTCTGTTGCCTCTAAAATATGTTCAAAATTGTCGAACACGATCAACATTTCTTTATCTGCTAAAAAGCGACCAAGCTGTTGCAAAGGCGTTTCGTGGCTAGCCAAGCTAAAGTGAAATGCATCGGCAATTGTCGTTAAAAAGAACTCAGCTGATCGCAATGGTTCTAGATGAATAACGGCCGTTCCGTGTTTAAATTGGTCGTCGAGGCGGGATTGTATTTGAAGAGCTAAACGCGTTTTGCCAATGCCCCCTGGCCCAACAAGCGTAAGTAATTGACAGTTGGGTTCTGCCAAAATCGTTTGAATATCGGTGAATTCATTTTCTCGACCAATGAAAGGGGTAAAAGGGAGCATGGGTTATTTTAGACCAGAGTTTTGTGATTGAAAAATGTCTTTGGAAAAAATAATCTAGAACTTCTCAGTTGGAAAATTAGGTGCTTAGAAAAAATGGTGGTTCCTTGTGAAGAATGCAAGGAAATACGGAAATTATGTTAGAATGCTAAAGCCATTTCTGGTGGGGCGGGAAAGGTATCAATCTATCAAGTCTAACAGTTAGGTAAACGGAAAAAACGGTGCTGAAATAAGCATTGAGTCTGTATTTTCGTTCCCTGAGGAAACGGAAGGCTTTCACCGAAATCTATTTCAAACGACTTCCTTCCGTTACCCTATATATTGGAGATGTTGTGTTGATCAAACGGCCGTTTTTTGCATTCCTGTTTGTCCTGTCCCTTTTGTTCTTAAATCCCACCTATGTAGTTGAATCCCTCCAAACACCTGATGAGCTGTTTATAAGCGAATATATTGAAGGCTCGAGCAATAATAAATCACTTGAATTCTATAATGGCACCGATTCAGCCATTGATTTATCAGCGGGTGTTTATGTGGTCAGCTTTTACTTTAATGGTTCTACAACCGCAAATTCCATTATCGAATTAACCGGAACAGTTGCCAGTGGTGATGTGTATGTTCTGTCAGATGATGGTGCGGATTCAGCCATACAATCCGAGACTGACCAAACGGATGGCGCTAGCTTCTTTAATGGAGACGATACAGTGATCCTCACAAAAGATGGCGTCATTATTGACGTAATTGGTGAGCTGGGGACAGATCCAGGCAGCCAATGGGGGAGCGGGGTGGTCAGTACGCAAGACAATACGCTGCGAAGAAAAACAACGGTTTGTGCTGGAGACAGCAACCAAGCTGATGCGTTTGATCCGTCTGCTGAGTGGGATGGCTTTGCTCAAAATAATACGGATGATTTAGGTAGTCACACAGCAAATTGTGGGGGGGATGTTACTCCACCACCTTCATGTGATGCACCAGTCGCCTTAACGGAGATTTATGCTGTTCAAGGCAGCGGAATGACAAGCCCGATTGAAGGGAACATTGTGACTGTCGAAGGCGTTGTCACGGGTGATTTTCAGGATAATGGCAGTGATGATCAAGGCAATCTCAATGGTTTCTATGTTCAAGGTGGTAGCGATGGAGATAATGAGACATCAGATGGTATCTTCGTGCTTGCCAACAGCCCTGACGTCAAAGTGGGAGACCTTGTTCAAGTCACGGGCACCGTGACGGAGTTTGAAACCTCAGGCGGTACTTCTTCTATGACGGAGATAACGAGCGTAACGGCCGTTAATGTCTGTGCCAGCGACGAGCCATTGCCA
>JANQSK010001028.1 GCA_028284105.1 Anaerolineae bacterium | reverse complement strand
AAGTTGGCTCATTTGAGGGTCTTCAGGGAGTGGATAGGCGTGCATTACCACTGCATCGCCTCCAAATCGAGCACAAAAATCAACCCGATTCTTGACTAGTTCCACACCTGCTTGCCGAGCATATTCTTGGGGTGAATACCAAAACTTCTCCCTTCCTTCTGAGCCATGTAGATCGGCTACTTGCAAATTATATTTTTTCAACAGCTTCTCGATATGAAGCATTTCTGATTCACTATACAAAAAATCGCCATACCAATGGTGACACCAGTGCACATGAGAAAATCCTGCTTCTGAAATTGCTCGCAAAAATGGTTCAGGATTACCGATGCCATTAAGCATGTCGGCCATTGAATTAAATTTATGGACATTAGGGCTATAGTCCGTCGCCATTGAAAGCATGAACTTTCTCCTCATATGTAAAAAGGCATTGAAATTCAAAGAATATCAATGCCTTCAAAATTCCCATCAACGAGAAAAACTATACTTGATTTTGACTGCTTTTACTAAAATTCAAACAAATACCATTTTCCATCACGCAAAACGAGTTTCATCGTTAACGCGACATCAGCATTCTCACCAAACAAGAAGGGGATTTCTGCAATATCACCACTAATTGTAACGGGACCGTTGATGACTCCGTTTGGGAAAATGAGCAAAAATTCATCCACTCGTTCATGCTCAGCGTGAACTTCACAGACAAGCATGGTATCTCCATCATTTTGTTGGTCTGGGTCACACAGAGTGGGCAACAAATCGTAAGACTCATTAGCAGCCGCATAGAAGATTGCCTGAACCACTGAAGCAGGGTTTGTGAAATCTAATGTTCCTGGAGATGCCTCTGCTAATTCAACAAAGGCAAATCCCTGTAAACGGGTAATTTCAGCAAGAATATCTTCTCGAGCAGCATCATCTGGGCGCAAGGCAAGATATGTTTCAAAATTTTCAATGGCATCGATTGCATTATCCAATTGAGTCAAAATAATAGCTTTATCAAAGTAAGCACTCGCATAATTTGGATCAATGTTTATGGTTGCATCGTATGCCTCTATCGCTGCTTCTAGTTGACCATCACGTGCCCTGGCTAGACCAAGGTTGTATTGAGCTTGAGAATTTTCAGGATTGACAACAACCGCTTCTTCAAGTTGAACAATGGCTTCCGGTAATCGCTCTAACTGCATGTAGGTATAGCCTAAATTGTTGTGAGCAAAACCATCATCATTACCCAATTCTATTGAGCGTTCAAATAATGGGATTGCATCTTCCAAGCGTCCTTGAGTTAATGCAATAATCCCCATCGCGTTGGGCACATTGTGGTTATCAGGCTCTAGCAATGCAGCAACATCGCATCGATCTTGGGCACCTTCATCTTCCAATAGTGCCAAAACCGTACATAAATTGACTTGGGTATTCCCATTCGTCTCATCAATCTCATAAGCTCGATTCAGTACTTCTAAGGCTTTATCATATTCTTGAAACGTGACGTAAATCCCACCTAGATTTGAGAGTGCTTCTGCATTTTCTGGTTCAAGGGATACGGCCGTTTCTAGCGACACCAATGCGTCCTCAAGCTGGCCATCATCCCAAAAATCAAGACCTTCTTCTAAATGTTGGGTGGCGGTTAGAGTTGGAACAGGTGATGGTGTTGGAATGGGCGTTGCGGTTGGAGGCACATCAGTGGGTTCAGGCTCTTCAGAAACCTCTGTGGGAGATTCATCAGGTTGATCTAAAACCTCAGGGGCTTCTTCGCCACCCCCACAAGCAGACAATAACAAGACGATCAATACCAGCACGATTAACGGCCGTTTCCAAGTTTGACTAATTAACATTATTTCTCCGATATATAAGCAATTTTTACAAAAACCTATCTACTGTGATCAGTGTAAAAACCTGGCGATCCGAAACCGATCGGAGCGAAAATTCTTGACAAACATATTGGGTTTCAATATGATATTCCTATTGACTGACCGACGGTCGGTCAGCAAAGATATTAATGGATTCTCGCACAGTTCGTGAAAAGGAATGTCATGACTCAAACAGTGATAGAAACAAACGACTTAACCGTTTATTACGGCAAACATCGTGGGATCCAAAATGTCAATCTGTCTGTCAAACAGGGCGAAATTTTTGGGTTTCTTGGTCCAAATGGAGCTGGGAAATCAACCACGCAAAAGGTATTGCTTGATGTGATTCGTCCATCAGGAGGAAGCGCCAAAATATTTGGAAAGGATTGTCAAAAAGAAGGAACTGAAATCAGGCAGCGCATCGGCTATTTGCCTGGTGAGCTTAGCCTCTACCCTTCTATGACCGCTGAAGGCTTTCTCAACTTATTAGCTTCAATTAATGGCTCTACGGTCGACCGAAAGTATCAAACATCTCTTTATGATCGACTCCAACTCGATCCAAACCGCAAAATGAGCCAATACTCACGAGGAAACAAACAGAAAGTGGGCTTAGTAGCCGCATTCATGGGCAAACCCGATTTACTTATTTTAGATGAACCAACAGGAGGCCTCGATCCTTTAGTTCAACAGACGGTAATGGAAATGGTAAAAGAGGTAAAAGAAGACGGCCGTTCCGTTTTCTTTTCATCCCATATCTTGCCGGAAGTTGAAGCGGTGTGTGACCGTGTTGGAATCATTCGAGAAGGTGAGCTCATTCAAACATCTCCCGTTCAAGCCTTAACCCAACAAGCGTTTAAACGACTCCGCTTAGAGCTTCGCAAGGAACCGCCAGTAGATTGCTTTACTTCAATAGAAGGGGTTACTGAAACAAATCGAGATGGTGTCACTATCGATCTTGAGGTCAGTGGCAACATTGAACAAGTGATGCAAGCTGCATTGTCCTGTGGTTTAGTCGATTTAGACGTACTGCCCGTCACCTTAGAAGAGATCTTTTTAACGTTTTACGGCCGTTCAAACAATGGAGGGCAACATGTTTAGTTTACTATGGCACGAAATTCGGTCGCGACGCAACGCGATGATTGGCTGGGGCATTGGGCTTATCTTATTTGGCCTCATGTACACCAGCATTTATCCAGAAATGGAAGGGCAACTTTC
>JANQSK010001018.1 GCA_028284105.1 Anaerolineae bacterium | reverse complement strand
GGGCAACTTTGTAATAAAAGGAAAGTCACATGCCCTCAATTCGTTATATTTTTCTTGTTCTTCTGTTTTTGATTGCCTGTAACAGCGGCGTGCCATCCTCCACAATACCTGAATCACCTTCTCCAACCCCAATCCAAACTGAGCCTGTCAATATTTTGGATGGCTCAACGGCAACGGCCGTATTCATCCCCACCACTCTGCCAAGCGAAATATCCGCACCTTTGCCGACAGCGACAAACTTGCCAACGGCCACACCCAGACCCCCATACGTGGAAGGCCGAATGAGCATTTTGCTTGGTGAAGCGCTTCGAAATCCTGCTGTGGATCAAGGGAAGCTGCTGCTTTCCCATTTGAAGATGGTGCTCGGTGAAACAGAACTGAATCCGAATATTCGTACGATCGATAGTGTTAGCTTGCTTATTGAGTCAGCACAGGCATATGTTGAGATGAATCCCGGAACGGAAACGGCCGTTGCGATAGAGATACGTCTAAACAAACTGATTCCTCCAGCTGAGCAAATCCTAGCATTGCATGCCGGTGAAGCATCCAAAGGGGCATTTCTAGGAAAGGTGTCATCTCAAACGAATCCTTTTTTTACCCAAATTCTCGAGAAGAATGCTCACCAGCTGAATTATCAAATACGTTCTCTTGCAAATTATGAACCATCACCAACATTGCTCTCTGTTCTTCAACAAGGTATAGAAGAGGCTCAACAAACATTACTGACCCAGGAATTTGCCCAATTTCAAATCGTAAATGAGCTGATCGTGACCTTAAATCCTGTGATTGATCATGAGGTTGAAGATACGCTGGCGCACGCCGATATTCGCTTTGTAGATGGGCAAAAGGTCTGCTTTATTACCATTCTGGCTCCAGGACTAGAAGATGACCTTGATCAGCTTAAGTTTTCGCTCGCCCATGAAAGATTTCACTGTGTTCAAGAGGGCACTTTTCCTGCCCAATTCAACGGCCCAAACCACCACGATAATGAATATTTGCTGGAGCAAACGGCCCAATGGTTTGCAACCAAAGTGTATGAAGAGATTGATTTATCTCCAGAAATCGAAGGGTTCGATGAACTATCGCCCCGAAAACCGCTTTATGAGATTACATACGATGGTCTTTTCTTCCCCATGTTTTTATATGAAGAATCAGGTATTCAAGGGATTTATGATTATTTTGTCCAGTCTCCTACCTCCCCTGGCCAAGCTGTGCAGGTTGAATTTTTGGCACAGCAGTATGCTGCTTCGTTTGAGTCGTTTGCCCAACATTATTTGGATGACAATTTGCTAGGGTTGCGGTTCGATCCCCATTTGCCCAATATATCCATGCATGCTGGCCATTATCAGTTTGAATGTGACAAACCTTTTAAAATTTGCCGTAAGCAGCTTCACTTTAACGGACCCGCCCATTTGAACGTGTCAATTGAAGGTGTTGGGAGCGATATGGCGTCAACGCCTCAAGCTGATATTTGGCAACCGTTGCCTTTTGTCATTGATGGAAGCTGTACAGAGAGCGAGTATGATTATCTCTATTTTGGCACCACGCTGGATGAACCATATGTGGTGGAAATTGAGGTTAAGGGCGGAACGGCCGTTGTTCTTCCAGAGTCACCATTTAAAGAAACAAATATCGATCCTAATCTTGTTGGTAACTGGGAAATTAAAGCAAGCGGTGTGACGACTAAAACAGTGACAGGTAGCTTAGGCACAGTGAACTCAATTTCATATGATATTGGCGGAGTCATCTGTTTTCGGCAAAGTGGAGAGGTGCTAAGCAATTACCAACTCAAATACCAGGTTCATGCCCAAGGTGAAGATGGCAGCATTACCCAATACGCTACAGTGTCTGATAGCCGCTTGTCATATTTTTCAGTCAATCAGGTTGAACAAGAAATATTAATGGGGGGCTTTGCTGGTCCTTCATATCAAGAGGACTCTCGCTTAGCGACTGGAGGTTTTGCTCAGATGATGGATCCTTATATTCTCAATGTAGGAACTCTCGATCGGGATTTGTTTTTCAATGAACCAATTCTACAAACTAAATTTAAGTACCATTTTGAAGATGACCAGCTCATCGTCACACCGCTCACGTTTGGCCAAGCCTCAACCTATGGAATTTATTGGATTTTGTCGCCATTAGAAGAGTGAGAGTGCTTCGAAGAAAATGAAGTGTACTGTGCCAGATTAAATGTTGGACGCTAGAATAGGCACGCCTTAAAAATTTACGTAGGCATTTACTAAAATGTCTTCTATCCAATAAAACGCAATGGGTGTGTCATGCAAAATCAGAAACATTATTACATCGAGGCCTTCAAAACAATTCAACTTAGTGCCTATCGCTTCGGTGAATCGCCATATGCACATAAATATGTGACGGATGAAACTGTATTCGGGATGTATTGTGACCGTTTTTATCCACTTAAAACAGATAATCAAGAAGATCCAATCCCGCAATATTGGAAGCTTCGTAAAGAGGTCTTACTGTACGATGTACCAGAAAAACCCCTTGAAATTAGGGGTCCAGATGCAGTAAAGCTTTTAGAAAAAGTGTTGATCTGCTGTGTTGATAATTTGAAAATTGGTCGGGCGCGATATGGTATTGCTTGTCGTCAAGATGGAACAGTGCTGATGGATGGTGTTTTGATGCGTTTGGCGGAAGACCGCTTTTGGTACGTCAAAGCGAATGGTGAATTTATGACCTGGCTTCAAGCGCATGGCACAGGAATGAATGTGGAAGTTGTTGATCCGGATTCTCGGGTCATTCAAATCCAAGGCCCTAATGCTTTGAAAGTATTAGAAGCTGCTATTGATGGTGAGATGCCGACCGGATTTAACTATTTCCATTCGGGCATGTTTTCAATTGGCGGACAAGAGCATCTTGTTTCACGAACTGGCTGGACGGGTGAGATGGGAATTGAGATTTATAGTAACAGTGGTGCAGAACCCACAGACCATGATGCGCTGTGGGACCATCTATTTGAATGTGGACGGCCGTTTGGAATGAAATTTAGCAGCGCTTCATCGATGGGAATTCGCCGGGTCGAAGCAGGTATCTTAGATAACGGTAGTGATATTGAGCCCGATTTAACGCCTTATGGTGCTGGGATCGGTCAATTTATTAACTTTAAGAAAGGGGATTTTGTAGGGCGAGCAGCCTTAGAAGATGCCGATCACACACAACTACTTTTTGGATTGACCTGTGCAACCGCAACACCTGCAACACACTTGAAAGTTTTTGTTGAGAATAAAATTGTCGGGCATATCACAATTGGCACTTGGTCACCAACGCTCGATATTGGGATTGGATATGTTCGATTTTTGGAACCTCAGGCGAATGGGGATAGCTGGTTAGGACAATCAGTGCGTTTACAAGATGGACAGGGTGAGATGCATGATAGCATCGTTGTGACCTTACCCTTTTATGATGCTGAGAAGAATATTCCAAGGGGGAAAGGGAAACCGGTTGAGTAGAAAAAAGGTGGCTCAATCTGAGCCACCTTTTTTAGATCACTTTACTTCAAATTCAAATATAAATTATGGGAGCCAAGCGCGCCAAACGTCTTCATTGGCGTCTACCCAGTTTTGAGCAGCTTCATCAACAGAGGCGCCGTTGTCCATATCACCAAGCATGGCAATTTGGGCGTCAGAACCATAGCTAAAGTTTGACAAGAATGTGTGAACATCTGAATCTTTTTCAGCGAGTTCCGCGCTGAAAATTTTCATCAACTCATCAGCTGGGTAAGCACAATCGATGGCTGCTGGATCAGCATAGCAATCGTCACTGTAAGCTGGCAGTTCAACTTGCGTCAAATCAAAGCGGCTGAAAACCGCGTGTGGTGCATAGAAATAGAACAAGACGGGTTCTTCCCGAGAGTATGAAGAAGATACTTCTGCTAAGAGGGCTTCTTCTGAGCCGGTCCAAACGACTTGGAATGGCAGTTCAAGGTTAGATATGATCGCTTCGTCATTTTGAACCCAGCTTGGATCTGCACCCAAGAAACGGCCGTTTGAGCCTGTTTCTGCACTAGCAAATTGCTCACCAACAGAAGCGTCTTGATACCCTTCCCAGCTTGCTAAAGCAGGATTTTGGTCCACCATATAGGTTGGCACATACCAGCCGATTTCACCAAGAGGTCCTAGCTTGCCACCATTTTCAACGGTGCCTAGTCCATCGATATATTCAGCAATACGTTCACCGTGTCCTGAAGGCCACACTTCAAGGCTGGCATCGATATCACCAGCTGCAAGTGCATCCCACTGGGCATTTTCATCTAAGGCCACAATTTCAACCTCATTACCCAACTCATTTTCGATAATGATCTTCGCAACAGCAACATTAAGCTCCGATGCTGGCCAGGGGTTGGCAACGAGACTGATAGCAGGTTGGTTACCGCCACCACATGCCGTGAGGCCAATAAGCAACAGTGCAAAAAGTGCTAAGCCAATACCTTTCATTTGTTTCAACATGATTTATTCTCCTTCCTAATACTTCGTTACATCAGAAAATTAAACTTTATATACTGGTAGAACTATTAAAAACTTTGGTAACA
>JANQSK010001010.1 GCA_028284105.1 Anaerolineae bacterium | reverse complement strand
AGTTACCAATTATAGAATTTGGTAAACATAATACTTGACTGGTTATTTAGTTATGGTAAACTAATTTTCGCAGAGGGGATGCTTTTAGTATCCTGTTATTCTACTGGGCGCACTCCAGCGAGTCCTCCTCAAAAAGAGTTGCACCCCCGCCAGAATAATCATTAAGGTAGGTGATTAATGAACACCAACACTCAGCAACCATGGCTTATGACGCTTGTAGCCTTCATCGTAGGCCTCCTAATTGGTTGGTTTGTTATTGGGTACGAATTGCAACCCATACAATGGACCGACGCTGCCCCAGTTGATTTAGCCCCTGAAGATAAAAACAACTTTATCCTAACCACATCAGAGCTTTATGCACGTGATGGTGATTTGGTCAAAGTCGAACAGCGCATGTTGCGTTTCTGGCCGGTTGAACAAGCCGTCACCGATGTTTGTACATACACCAGCACGCTGACGGACCCAGCTCTCATTAACCAGGTTGAAGCGATAGCGAAAATTGCGGTTCGCAATATCCCAACATTATCAGCAGATCCTTGTCTTGCTTTTAATGATGGCACGCTTTCACAAAAATTAACTGATGCCGGTCAACCAACAGATGCAGGTAGCTCGTCAGGTTTAAATTTAGCCCCATTATTGGCGCTTCTTATATTGCTAGCACTACTTCTTGGCGCAATTTATTTTGTGATTCAAAGACGGAATGCCCTAATGTCTGAAGCGGAAACAATGACCATCGGTGGCGCAATGCCTGAAGCACCTCCCACTACGGTTCAAGGTAGCGAAGATTCATCTGCGATTCCTTTAGCACGATTCCAAAGTGCATATACCATGGGTCGCGACAATTATGATGATTCCTTTAGCATCGAAAACAGCTCAGGTGATTTCTTAGGTGAATGCGGTGTTGGTATCTCAGAATCCATTGGCACCGATGTTCCAAAGAACGTGACTGCTTTTGAAGTATGGCTCTTTGATAAGAATGACATCCGCACCGTCACCAAGGTGATTATGAGCGACCATGCCTTCTTTGATGAAGCATTAAAAGCAAAACTCGCGCCTAAGGGTGAACCTGTCTTAGCACGTGAAAATGAGGTGGTTGTTTTAGAAACAGCAAGCCTTATTGTCAATGCTGAAATTAAAGCAATGAACTATGGCTCAGGCACTTTGCCACCGCAAAGCTTCTTTGACAACTTCACCGTTGAGCTTTCAGCTTGGGCAAAAGAAGGTGACTCACCTGATCCTGATATTGAAGGCCGGGTTGACGAACTGCTCGATTTCTAAACGGTCGAGTTTACATTTTGAATTAAAAAAGGCGCTTTGAGCGCCTTTTTTGTTTTCTTTGATTTTTTGATCAAGCATCGACAGCCTCAGCCATCTACTTGGGTAAAGAGCAATTATGCACGATGATACGGATCAAACAGCTTTTGATACTCATCTAGTGCATAACGGTCTGTCATACCTGCGATATAGTCTGTCACTACATTATGCTTTGGTGCATCTGCTAATTTTCTTTGTGTCTGTGTTGGCAGCATTCGCGGCTCTTTCATATAAGCTTGCCACATTTCTGAAATAAACCGTTCCGCCTTTTGCTGCATACGCATCAATCGATATGAACGGTACATTCGCTCAAGTAAGAATTTTTTCAGCTCTGCCACCTTCACTTCAAAATCGGGATTGTATCGAACCACATTTTCTTCACATTCCTGAAGTGCCAATGGGGAATCAATATTGTGCTTAGCAATACGGCTCTCAGTTTCATTTAATACGCTCGTCACAGAACGCCCAATCAATTCACGAATAATTTCATGACGCTGAATAGGCGATAACGGCCGTTTTTCATCCCAGCCAACAGCATCCTTGAGCTCTAACCAAATCTCTAACTCATTTAACTCTGAAGGTTGAAACATCCCTGCTCGCAACCCATCATCCAAATCATGGGCATTGTAGGCGATTTCATCAGCTAGGTTAGCGATTTGGGCTTCGAGCGATGCACGTTTTTCTGGCTCATAGCTTGACGCATCACTTTTATCATAAGATGTTTCATGCTTAATCATGCCAGAGCGGGTTTCATACGTGAGATTGAGTCCTTTGAAGTTTGGATAACGTTTCGCTAATTCCGTCACAATTCGATAGCTCTGGGTATTGTGGTTAAATCCGCCATATTCTTGCATCAAATCATTGAGTGCATATTCACCGGCGTGACCAAAGGGAGGATGGCCTAAATCATGGGCAAGACAGATCGCTTCGGCAAGATCTTGATTGCCACCTAAACCGCGGGCTAGCGAGCGGCCTAGCTGCGCTACTTCTAAAGTATGGGTTAAACGCGTCCGATAATGATCCCCTTCATAAAACACAAAAACTTGTGTTTTGTATTCTAATCGTCGAAATGCGGTAGTGTGAATAATTCTGTCACGGTCTCTTTCAAAAGCCGTTCGGGTGGCAGATTCATTTTCTGAATAGACTCGCCCACGAGATTCAGCACTTTTCAAACCATAAGGGGCCAAGGTTTTTGCTTCATTTTCTTCCAGCTTTTGCCGATTGTAGAGCATAATAAAACTCCTTCTATTTTGTTTGGGGTCGGAAGTGGTCTTGTGATTCTTGTGAGTATTGGCGCTGTTTATTGAGGAAACACACGCTTGCTTTATGGTTATGACAAGTGTAACATAAACTTCAATCGTTCGGCATAAGTTTGGCGTGAGTCTTGTGTTTGGTTCGCAGAACGATATGAGGGTTCACATGACAAGAGGGAATCAATCAACCATTATTTTGTTTATTATGGGTTCTGCTATTGTGTTAGCGGCCGTTTTATCTTTGGCGGTCTCATCCCGCAATCGCCCAGAAACACCCGTGCTTCCAAATGTGGGTGAGCAAGTGATTATTAATGGCCAGCCCATCACGCTCCGCCGCAATCCTGATTTAACGGTGGTACTTGTTCCTCCTCAGCCGGTTGTGGTCCAGCCACAGCCAGAGGCTGTGCAGCCGACGCCTGAGGGTGCTGTCGTCGTAGAACCAGCTACCCCTGTCCCTGCCCCAACGGATACACCGGTTCCACCAGCCGTCGTTATTCAAGCGCCCACGAACACACCAGTTCCAGCTCCTGCTGTCAATACGGAACCCGTCATCACAGTCCCTTATACGGTACAGGCAGGCGATACACTCTATGGGATTACCACCCAACGCGCCACCTCCATTGCCTTGATGGCTCAGTATGGCATTTCTCAAGATAGCTTAAGCCCCGGTGTGACCATTTCACTGCCTGTTGGAAACCCAGCTTTCTGCCCGGGTAGACGGCCGTATGCCGTAGGTGAGGGCGAAACTATCTTTGCCATCAGCCAAAAAACTAACATCAGTAAAGAAGATCTCCAATCAATAAATGGCCTGGGTGCAGATTTTGCCATCAAAGCCGGCCAAATTTTGTGCGTTCCTTAATGATGGTACCGCAGCTCATGTCAATAGCGATAGGCGGCGCTATCGGTGCTGTGCTTCGACATGCCATCGCAACATGGGTACAAAATAGCGCCACTTCGCAATTCCCATGGGGCACCATTACAGTGAACTTACTCGGCTGTTTTGTAATTGGCTTCCTATTCCAACTTTTTGAGCGCTGGTCGCTCACCCCAAATCAACGTAGTTTTATTTTTACCGGCCTACTTGGGGCCTTCACAACCTTTTCCACGTATGGCTTGGATATCGTGAAGTTGCTTCAGACTGGAAACATCAGCGGAACGGCCGTTA
>JANQSK010000477.1 GCA_028284105.1 Anaerolineae bacterium | reverse complement strand
CTCATCAGGATGATAGCCAGGGAAACCAAACCCATCCCCCATGCCAGCCGTATGGCTTGTCAACATTCGCGGCGTGATAGGTTGCTCATTTTGGCGTTTACTTTGAGGTAACTTCCAGCTTTTTAAGATTGTGTTGATGTCATCATCTAATGAGAAGACCCCATCTTGAACCGCCTTCAGCACAGCCATCGCGGCAACGGGTTTACTGATCGATGCCGCTTGGAAAAGGGTTGTTTCATTCACTTTTGCCCCTGTCTCTACATCAGCTCTGCCATATGATTTTGTCCAATGGATTTTAAAATCCTGAATCGCAGCGATACCCACGCCAGGAACGCCAAATTTTTCCATCAACTCTTCAAGTGAATAGGCATCAAACCCTTGACGATCGGGGTGTTGTGGGTTTTCAATTTTTTTGATCAGTTGTTTCTTCTCGTCCATCCTAACTCCTTAAGTGTTCCGAAGTTTCTAATTGATAACTCTGTTAGAAATAAGCTTCGGAACCTCGAGGAAACGAAGTTCATAGCCGCCGTTCTATTCAAAGCAGCAACTTCGTTTCACTTTACTCTTTTACTCCTGAAAACAAAAACGGCCGTTTGTACAAACGGCCGTTTTAAAAATTCAAACAACAAATTAAACTAATTTAGCGAATCAATAAATCCATCCAAATCAGATGAATCCCACTGTGATTGTGGCGCCATCACCATAAACATCGATGGTTTTCCTGAATCGCTTTCGAAGACAGCCATGGCTTGACGGAAAGAAACACCGCTATTGTCTGTCCCTTCAAAGATATTAACCGTCACATTATCATCATTAATGACAATGTCGCGTGAGCCGACAAAGGTAAAGCTAATATCTTCACCACCAAAATTCTCACTAATGGATTCTTCCATTTGCGTTTGCATCTGTTCTTCATTGCCTGCAAACATT
Organism: Anaerolineae bacterium; assembly: GCA_028284105.1. GTDB lineage: Bacteria > Chloroflexota > Anaerolineae > Promineifilales > Promineifilaceae > QQUD01. The sequence goes on along the minus strand of JANQSK010000477.1, from coordinate 6,583 downwards.
TGTGGGAAGGACATCAGCATAATGATAGAGCTTGATGACGTATTCGGGATAAACACCATATCGATACCAATAATGCTCATGGTGCCTTCTTCTTGAAAGCCTGAGGGCAATGTGTAATCAACAATTTCTGATGCAGTTTCTCTTGCAGATACAGGATCATCGACACTTTCAGCAAATTGAGATGCAGAACGGGCAAAAATAAACCCACCTACGATGGTAATACCACAACATAAGAGCAATAAAACCCCAACCACACCAAGAACAATCTTCGTGGTTTGGCTCATGCCTTGTTTTGCTGGTTTTTCTGGTGCCCCAAAATCTTGATCCATTGGGTCTTGACTCATAACAATAACCTCCAAAAATAAAAATAAATTAGATGAACGGAAAAATCATTTGAAATAATTATGAATAATAATCCGTTCCTTAATAACTAATGACAGTACGATGAATGTAGCGATGAGTTTCAATTAATTGGCAGCAAATAACCTTCACATTCATTTATCTTACGATAAAATGGTCGAGAATGATACTCGACTTTTTATTTCAGCTTGGCTACTTAGGGCTATTCCTTATTAGCTTTTTAGCCGCCTCCATTATTCCACTCTCTTCTGAGATATTTGTGCTTGCGATGCCGCCGCTTGGCTACAACATTTGGTGGGTCGGCATTATTGCCACCTTAGGGAACTATGCGGGGGCACTTACCAATTATTACATTGGTTTAAAAGGATCAGATATTGCCATTGGTCGCTGGTTTGAAATTAAGCCAGAGCAATGGACACGTGCTTCAAATTTTTATCAGCGATGGGGGCCAGTGGCGCTCTTTTTCTCATGGGTACCCTTTCTAGGTGACCCATTAACGGCCGTCGCAGGTGCGTTCAAAATGAACATCTGGACATTTACCTTTTGGGTCATCATTGGCAAGGGCATTCGCTATGTTGTCCTGTTGGGATTCGCCGAACAAATCACCAATTGGTTTACATAACTTTTAGCAGATTGTGCTTTTCTCGACAATTCCTCATTTTTCCCTCATAATACGCTCCAAGGTTTAAGGAACAAGAACTTTACTATTGCAGTAGCAATCCAATAAGGTTACCGATAAAACCATACGATACACCATTTTCTATGAACCCAGTCCATTGGTTATTCGATAAGCTTTATCCTCTCATCAGATACCTCTACGAGACGATCCAAAAACATCGTTGGTTCGATCTTATCTCCCCACAGTTATGGCTTGGTGGTGCACCTACCTATGCCAGAGATTATCAATTTCTACTTGAAAACAACATCAATGCTGTTGTAAACATTCGCGCTGAACGCACGGATGACCTCGACTTTTATTCCAAAAACAACATTAACCATATTCAATTTAAAGTTTTAGATGTGACGGTGCCATCCCCAGAAACATTGACGGATGGTGTTGATTGGATCAAATCACAAATTGAACAAGGCAGAAACGTGCTTATTCACTGTGCCAAGGGGCGTGGTCGTTCGGCAACGCCCATGGCAGCCTATTACATGCGCGAAGAGGGGCTCACCTATGATGAAGCCCACCAGCGCATGAAATCAACACGGCCGTTAACCAAACTTGAAGCACGGCACAAAAAAGCACTTAATGCTTGGATTAAAACCCAGACAGTAGCTACTAACTCATAGCTGCCAACAAATGCTCGTCTCGGGAAATATCCAACAGATGTGAAACAAAATATTGGAAGGAATTGATTGTAGGCGTTTTATCGCCAAAGGAAGGTTTTATTCAATTGAACTAGAAAATGATCGCTATATCATGCTCAGCGTTACCGAGAAGGAAGCAAGCAATAACCCCAAATTGAGTTAGCACTTAAATTTTAGCTTGTGTTCCATTTCTTACCGTTTATTGATCACTATTGGAGAGGACAGTTTATGCGAAAAGTAGTCGTATTTAGCATCATCTTTTTGCTCATGTTAGCGGCAGTTGGTTCTGTAACGAGCCAAACCAGCTCTAACCCACAACGACAAACCCACCCCATTCGCCTTCAAGCTGGCACGTTTACACCCAGCTTGGATGCGCCACTTGCACAAACCAGTGCGGCGGAAACCTTGGAAGCGAGCGGCCCTCGTTTTTATATCGTTCAGTTTAATGGCCCCGTCACCGATGCTTGGAAAGAAAGCATCACAGCCCGTGGAGGTAGCATTCGCGGTTACATTCCTGACTTTGCATTCAAAGTCCGCATGACCGCTGAACAAGCAACGGCCGTTTCTAAGCTAGACCATGTCGTCTGGGTTGGAGACTTTAAACCAGAATATCGAGTTAGCCCCAATCTACTGCGTGAAGGCACACAGCTTTATCGCCTGATCGTCGAAGCGGATCTAGCACCAAATCGGATGGCACGTCTCATTCGAAACACCGGCGTTACGATTGTTAATAATGATGACCGAAGCTATCTCATTCAAGCCAATTCATCACAGATCGACCAATTGACTCGTATCAGTGAAGTCGCTTGGATTGAAAACTTCACCTTCTTTGAAAAACACAATGAGTTTGGTGCTGGCGTCATCACTGGCGCAAATATCGCCAATGGCGTTGGTTATGATGGGTCTACCCAAATCGTAGCAGTTGCCGATACTGGTTTTGGTACCGGTGTAGCCTCAACTGCACATCCCGACGTACCACCTAGCCGTATTACAGCCATTCAAGACTTCCCTGCATCAAGCGCAGCTAATTGTTATAACGCCATCAATGATGGTGCGGCAGATCCCTCAAGTGGGCACGGTACACACACGGCACTCTCTGTTTTGAGTGACGGTGATGCAACGGGCGTTGGTAAAGGCACCGCACCTGCAGCTAGCTTAGTCTTCCAATCTGTTGAAGATTACGCAGATATGATTGGTGTTTGTGCATTCCAAAATCCTGATGATTACTACCTCATCGGTATTCCCGATGATCTCAATGATCTCTATCAACCTGCTTACAATGCGGGTGCCCGCATTCACTCCAACTCATGGGGTAGTCCAGCCGATGTTGGGGCTTACACTGCCAACAGTGCAGAAACGGACACCTTTGTTTGGAACAATCCAGACATGCTCATTACGTTCTCTGCTGGTAACTCAGGGACTGATGCCAATAGCAACGGTGTCGTTGACAACGACTCTATTGGCTCACCAGCAACCGCCAAGAATGTCTTAACGGTTGGTGCAAGTGAAAATGATCGCCAAGGCAATTGGGATTGTGACACCAGCTTGAGTTACAACGACTGTGCCAGCCAAGGTGGTCAAAACGACATCTTTACTTATAGCTCTGCATGGCCAACTGACTTCCCAGCTGCGCCATTAGCAAATGACCCATCAGCAGGGAATGCCAACCAAATGGCAGCATTCTCTAGTCGTGGTCCAACAGATGACGGCCGTATCAAGCCAGACGTCGTTGCGCCAGGTACATGGGTTCTTTCTGGATATTCCGAGCTTTATCAACAAGGATATGATCCAAGCGCCAACCCGCAAGATGGCAATTGGCAATATGATGGTTGGGGACACCCATACAGCGATGATTATAAATATAGTGGTGGGACATCAATGTCTAACCCAATCACTGCTGGTGGTGCTGCAGTCGTGCGTGACTTCTACAATAAAAATCACAGCCATGACGCTAGCGCAGCACTCACAAAAGCAACCCTCATTAACACCGCAGACGATCTCCTTGACGAGAACAATGACGGCGCCAATGACAATGACTTCCCAATTCCAAACGTTCATGAAGGATGGGGTATCATCGACTTAGCAGAAGCGACAGATGGCTCTCAAGAATGGGTTGATGAAGCAACTGGCTTGAGTACTAGCGGCAGTTTGCAATACAACTATGATGTAGCATCAAGTGGGGATCCACTGCGCATCACGTTGGTTTGGTCTGACTACCCATCAACAGAATCTGCCTCTACCAATCTGGTTAACAACCTCAATCTTGTTGTAACCGGACCAGGTGGTTCTCCTGTTTATAATGGGAACGTCTTCTCAAATGGTTGGTCAACAACTGGCGGTAGCGCAGACGGTATCAACAACGTTGAAAATGTGTATGTTCAATCAGCTGCTGCTGGTACATGGACAGTCACTGTTTCTGGTGCCAATGTGCCTCAAGGTCCACAACCCTTTGCACTCGTTGTAAACGGAACCTTTGGGCCACCACCACCACCAACGGACACTCCAATTCCACCACCAACAGATACACCTGGCCCATCACCAACACCAACAAACACCCCAGTTGGCCCAGTTTGTACCACCTACAACAGTTCAGACACCCCATTGGGCTTGCCAAATGGTACGGCTTCAATCTCGTCTGACATTTCAGTGAGTGGCACAAGCGGCACTATTTCTGATGTCAATATCACCATTGATATGCCACATGCATGGCCTGGTGATTTGAGCTTCACCGTTAGCGGTGCATCCACAAGTGTGACAATCATTGATCGTCCAGGTGTGCCCGCAAGTACATGGGGCTGTAGCACTGATGACATCTCAGCGACGCTTGATGATGCAGCTGCTGCACCGGTGGAAAATGAATGTGCGGGTTCACCACCTGCCATTGGTGGCACCTTCTCACCAAACAATCCGCTTTCCGGCTTTAACGGCCTAAGCGCGGATGGCACGTGGACCTTGACTGTAGACGATGCCTACACACAAGGTGATGAAGGAACATTAAACAGCTGGAGCATTGAAATCTGTACAGAAGGTGGTCCTGCACCGACAGATACACCTGTCCCAACGGATACACCCGTTCCAACAGATACACCTGTTCCTCCGCCAACAGACACCCCTGTCCCACCAACGGATACACCCGTTCCTCCACCAACCGATACACCCGTTCCACCGACGGATACGCCTGTTCCAACGGATACCCCTGTCCCAACGGATACGCCTATTCCACCGACAGATACCCCTGTCCCACCTCCCACGGACACGCCCGTTCCAACGGATACCCCTGAACCCGGTGGGGATGATATCATCTACGTCAGCTCAACTAGTGGTGGTAATGCAGGTGGTGTTGCTTACACGGATGAAGACATTATTTCATTCGATACAGGCAGCGGCACTTGGGCAATGTATTTTGATGGCTCAGATGTGGGATTGGGTGGCAACGGCTCACTTGATGTTGATGCCTTCCATCTCTTAGATGATGGTTCAATACTACTTAGCTTTGTGGGTGCAAGCTCGATCCCAGATATTGGTAGCGTTGATGATTCTGACATCGTTCGCTTTGTGCCTACCTCAACCGGAACGACAACAGCCGGCACCTATGAATGGTATTTCGATGGCTCTGATGTAGGGCTCACCACAAATGGTGAAGATGTTGATGCCATCTCTGTTCTTGCCAATGGTGATCTGATTATCAGCACATCGGGTAGCTTTAGTGTTTCTGGTGCTTCTGGAGCTGATGAAGATCTCGTGCGCTTTACACCTTCAGCATTAGGTTCTACCACAAGCGGGACATTCTCTGTTTATTTTGATGGCTCTGATGTCGCACTCAATACAAACAGCGGTGAAGATGTATCTGCGGCTTGGGTTGATGAAGCTAATGGTTCAATTAGCCTAAATACCCGAGGCACATTCGCAGTCACTGATGCTAGCGGTGAAGATGAAGATATCTTCGACTGTAATGGTGTCACGACCGGTGCATCTACAAGCTGTAGCTCATTCAGCCTATTCTGGGATGGATCAGCCAATAGCTACGGTTCCGAAGATATGGATGGTCTCTTCATCGATCGCCCATAGGTTAGTGTTTGAATAAGGGGCGTTTCATCACGCTTCTTATCTTTTCAATAAAAAAGGTCGCTTGGTTTCAAGCGGCCTTTTTGCTTTTTATCAAGCGGATAAATTGGTAGAATTGGGGACTTCGTAGATGAGGAGAAATGTATGGCGCGAGCCAGTTCAAAAAGCAAAGTGACACCCAGTCGGCAACAATATTTAGATATCAAAGAGAAGCACCCAGATGCGATTGTCTTTTTCCGCCTAGGTGATTTTTATGAAACCTTTGATGATGATGCCCACACCACAGCAAAAGAGCTTGATTTGGTGCTCACCAGCCGACCACAGGGCAAAAATGTGCGCACCCCGATGGCAGGGGTTCCTCACCATGCAGCACAGAATTATATCTCCCGTCTAATCGCTAAAGGATACAAAGTCGCCTTATGTGAGCAGGTTGGGACGACACCTGTCAATGGCCTAATGCCACGTGAAGTGGTTCGCGTATTTACTGCAGGAACGGTGATTGAACCCGGCATGCTGGATGCTGGACGTAACAACTACATCACGGCCGTTTTTTCTAACGATTCAGTGTACGGCCTTGCCTATGCAGATATCACCACAGGCCAATTTGCGACGACTCAGATAAACGGCCGTCGTGCGCTTGTTGAAGAGCTCTCCCGCCTATCCCCTTCAGAACTACTTATTCCAGACACCGAACAAACCTTTGGAGGACAAGCCAAAACGATCACCCCAATTCCAAGCTGGCGATTTGATGAAGGGACTGCGCGCCAAACGCTCCAGCGACATTTTAATGTCACAACACTGTCAGCCTTTGGCTGTGAAAACAAGCCCACAGCCATTCAGGCAGCAG
>JANQSK010000974.1 GCA_028284105.1 Anaerolineae bacterium | reverse complement strand
TAAATGTAAAAGAACAAGGAGACTTTTTTGTTTTATGGATGATTCCGTCAATGCCAAATCATGGTGGGGGTGGAGTCTTTGTGGGCGGTGGATTATTTCCACCACCGCCACCGCCACCTCCGCTGTCACCGCCGCCTCCGTTTGATGGGGGTGGCTCAGGCGTAAATGTGGGTGTGGCAGTTGGAATTGATGTATTGGTGGCTGTAGGAACGGCAGGAATAGTGGCGGCAGTCGGAACTGCATCTAAATCTGTGCCATCTTCTGGTGCTGCTACAGAGATGGATAACCAGCCTGCTAGATTATCTTCTGTAACGACATTGATCCAAGTTCCTTCCGAATTGCGTCCGATGACTTGAACAACATCCCCCTCAAGCAAAAATCGCAAAATATCATATTGGGTGCTCGGTCCGCTACGTAGACTAACAGAGCTTAAAATGATTCGCACCTCTGGGGGCACTTCAATGGTTGGTGAAGGTGTGAATGTTGGTGTATTGGTGGGTGTTAAAGTTAATGTAGGCGTTGCTGTTGCCGTAGATTCAAAAATAAAAGAGCGCGTATCACTTTGAGCAATTGCTGTCCGTGTAATGCTTGAAAGAAGAATAATTTGCCATTGATAGATGCCTTCTTGAAAGTCAAACGCTTCAATGGGTATTGCAGCTTCGTGATTGTTGCCATTGGTAGAGATAGTTGCATCTTCAAAAACAAATTGATCATCATCATAGGTGCCCACGATGATAAATTCTTGATTTTCTTCTAAAAGTTCCGCCCACGTCCAGCTCAAGATTACAAAGTCTCCTGATACTATTGTTTCGCCTTCTTGGGGTGAAACCAAAGCAAGCTGCTCTACTGGTGGCACAGGTGTATCTGCTTCAACTGTTAATGTCGGTGTAGGTTCGTCAGTTGGCTGGATAGGTATTTGGGTGGGTTCTACAGCAATCGCTGGCGGTGTAATTTCGCCATCATCAACGGCCGTATCGTTTCCATTCCGGACGAGAATAAACCCAATAATTGTGGCTAACAAAACGAGAAGAATGGGGGCCCCAACCGTTAAGAGTAGTCGGGGAATCGGTCTTCTTTGCCCCACAATATTCCCTGAGTGCAAAACAAACTCTTCAGCCTGAATTGCTTCATCAATTGCAGCAAGCAAATCAGAGCAGTTGTTGAACCGCGAACGAGGAGAAGTACGCAACGCTTTTTGCACCAAACGGACCGTTTCAGGAGCGAGGTCAGAGCGCAGTTTCTCTAAGGCTGATTTATTGCCTTGACGAGATAAGATTGAGCCAGATGGGCTAGTTTCTTGAATGACGTGACCTGTGAGGACCTCAAATAGAATCACACCGAGGCTATAAACATGGCTGCGAGCATCGATTGACTTGTTTTGGATTTGTTCAGGGGACCAGTAGCGTGTGTCAAAATTGATATTCCCTAAAAATTGGTCATTTTCGTTTTTGGGAATCCTTGGAATGCCAATGTCTACAAGCGTAATTTTTCCATCTGACTGAAAGAGGATGTTTTCAGGATTTAAATCGTGATGAAAAATATCTAATCGTTCAGCCAGTGATAAGGCATCGGTGATTTGGCGAACAAGCTTGAGCGCATAAATGCTGTGTACGGGGTGATCTTGATTTTTTAGCTCATTGAATCGTTCTTTGAGGCTTATGCCTTCGATAAATTCTCGGGCAAAATACGGCCGTTTATTTGGAGCCACCCCTACTTGAAAAATTTGAGCAATATTAGGATGATTGAGTTGAGCAACGGATTGAATTTTAGAAATAAACCGATTTGAATATTTTTGGTCATTTGCTAAGGAGGGTAAAAGAATCTCAATACTGACCTGGTCATTTTCGTCAACGTCAAAAGCCACAAAATGATCGGTCACACGCTTTTGCGACAGATGCTTTTCAAGCTTGTATTGATCGATGAGCTCGTTAAACAAAATTCCAGGTTTAGACATTTAGATTATTTTAGGGTACACCCTGATTCAAAACCAATACTCGAGTTGGGTACCAATCTTAAAAATTATCGAATTGAACCCTTTCGAGGTTTCTTACATTCTCGATTTCTTCATATTCGATGAACTGCTATTACAGCAGTAAAAAGGTTTGTGTTCACAAACCTTTTTACAATTTATTTTATTTTGGACGATTGCGTTGAATCTCCCAATTTGTTATTGAAGAGTCATTCTTGTAGGATGAGATTGCGATTTTTAATGCATAGTCTCACCTCATGAATGAGTATCATCAATTTGTATCTACTATTAAATTATACGGCGTTGTGCTTAATGCACCATCATTAACAATAAGAATGATGTACGTACCGGCCGGCTGATTTTGTACCGAAATCGTCTTAGACGCGCTGACATTACCATTGTTAGCCACAACAACCGGGGCAGAACAATCACCTCGATACAGCACAATCTGACCTGCTTGCGGGGTGAAATTGGTCAAGCGAATCTCAAGATTTGATGTTTGTGTTAAATCAAAGGTGAACAGATCATTCTTATCATCTGGTAAGAATTGATATTGAATGTCGGTGTTGATTGGAAGTGCCTCTGTACAAACATCATTTGGTTCTTCAGGACGATCTCGAATGATCATCGGCAGAAAAATTATTGTTTCTGGAGGAGGTGCGATGTTGATAGTTTCAACGGCCGTATTTGAGAAATTTAATCCGCTGGATGTCACATTGGCCTTGATTTCAACATCATAATCACCAGAGCTGCCTGATACATCGATTTCAAATGAACAGACATAAGTTTGACCTGCCAAAATGCTCAAATTTTCCTGGCAATTGCTGTTCACTAGGGGGGCATTGACGGGGTCCGTTTGGGAATTGATAAAAGCGCCCGTAATGGATTGGAGTAAAACATCGGTGGAGCCAACATTATCGATGGTGGCATTAAACGAGACCAATCCACCTGGTGAAGCCATTTGATTAGTATCAGGGATGATTGAGATATCAATGCCCGCTACATCGACAATCGCTAAGCCTGTGTTTTCGATTGGTGTATTGCTTCCTTCTGGTGTTGCCGATACGACTAGCGTGTTGATAAATGCGCTGGTGACATTGGGTGCTTCACACTCAAAGTCCACCACAAATTGTGGTGGCATCACAGATAAGGTTCTGTTGCAAGATGGGACTAAAGCGCTTGTCACTTCTAAATTATTTAGCGTAGCAGTGCCATTGTTGAAAATAAAAATCGTAAATTCAGCATCATCGTTGTTGTTGTCCCCTAATAGGAGTGTTTGTAAGCTGGGGGAAATTGCTACAACGATGTTTGAATTGTTTTCTACTTGAACAATGGCAGATGTTGAATCAGATACTTGTTGGTTAGCCCCAGTGGCTGTGACGGTCAAATCATTAACAAAATCATCTTGAACATTTGAGGCAATGCATGTAAATGATCGACTGCTGTTAAATGCGATGTTTGCTACATTTCGCGTGCAATCTGGAACGCTTGATGAGGTTACAGAAACTGAAGTGAGAAGACGATTACCTGTATTCTCAATGGTGACGTCAAAAGCGGCTGCATTCCCAAAATCAATGGTTTGTGAAGATGGATCGACTGAAATGCTGACGGCTGGATTGTTGACAACGATGGTGTCCGTTGAAGAATCACTTACCTCATTGCCTGACCCAGTATCGGCTTTCACAACGGCCGTATTGGTGAGGTTCGTCACAAGACCTGCAATTTGACAAGAAAATTCAATCGTTTCACCCGCATCTAAATCACCAAGATTGGGTTCGTTGCAAATTGGGGCGTCGGGGTCATTCATCGAAACGTTTTCAAGCGGCAAACTGCCTGTGTTCTTAATGACAAAATCAAAATTAGCAATCTCACCAATGCCAATGGCGCTAGGGCTTGCAGTTTTAGTCAAGCTGATGTCATAAGTGCCCGAGACTTCAACTTCTGCCGTGTCAGATGCATCGACAAAGATAAAGTCGCCTGTTCGACCCGTCACTGTTGCTTCGTTTGTAAAACTCTCGGTCACGGAGGGGAGTTCACATGCATATGTACGGATCGCATTAGGTAGAAGCGTTGAATAGTTGGCATCACAGTCTGGTGTGAGTTCATCTTCAACAATCACGTTGAAAAGCTGTACATCACTAATATTTTGAATTTGAATGATGAATTCGGCAGTGTCACCTGAGCCAATTGATGGTGTAACGGCCGTTTTCTCAATGGTGATGCCCAATTCGATCTCAGTAACCGATGCTGAGCTTGAATCAGCTACCTCAGAGGCCCCGTCGTTTGCTGTAACGGATGCAACGTTAGTGAATGATTCATTGATGTTTGCTAATTCACATTGATAAGATTCCGTTTGATCAACCGCTAATGTGTCAAACTCTTCATCACAATCAGATGCCAATGGGTCATCAATGACGATATCGTTTAGGGCAACATCTCCATCGTTAGTAACAGCGATGTTAAAAACGGCCGTTTGGCCCGTAAAAAGGGTAGGCGTAGACGTTGTTTTATTAATTTTGATGGATGGATTGGTTTGGGGAGCAACAACTTCAACCATTGCCTGATCTGAATCATTGACAGGGAATGTTGCAGTAGAACCATACTTGCCAAAAACTTCGGCCGTATTGGTCATGTTATTCATTAAAGGGGCACTTTGACATTGATATGATTCAAACTGATCGGGGCGGATGCGATTAAAATTATCTCCACAGCTGGCTACGAGCTCATCTGTTACAGAAATATCAAAAATGTCAACCGTACCGCTATTGAAAACAGTAATTTTGAATCGGGCCCGATCCCCTTCTTCTATGACAGGGGTAAGCGCTTCTTTTTCAATTGAAATTTCGGCCTGGTTCATCAGCAAAACATTGAAAAACCGATTGAATTTTCCCCAAGTAGCTTGATTATTCGATTCTAGTGCTGACGCGGCAGATGTGAAGAAAAGAAATAGTGCAACTGAAAAAAATATAAAAACACCACTCAAGCGTTGAGTCGAAAAGTGTTTCATAACAATTTCCCTCCAAAATACTTCCAATACAATTCTCTTCCTGTTAGGGCGTTGTTAGTGGCAGGTAACGAAGAGTTGAGATTGGCTCACCTTGATTTATCTTCGAATTTTTTAGGTGAACGAGAACAATACGTTTGTCCTTGCGTTGACCTTAACAATAGCTACTAAAAATTGTCCCAAATAGCCATTGTCAATTGAATGAATATGATACATTCAAAAAGTTGCAAGGAAACTTAAGTTAAAAGGTTAAATACCAACCAATAAAGCGAAAAAATTAAGGCAAACCCGGAGGAGTTGGCGTATTATTCGGTGGATTAGGGTTGCCACCGCCGCCACCGCCACCGCCGTCGCCACCACCATTATTTCCGCCCCCACCACTATCGCTTGGTGTTGTGGGTTGCGGAATAGGCGTTTCGGTTGCTGGAAGGCTTGGCAAGAAGATGGTGTCGCCTACACGCAAAGACGAGGCAGTTACACAGCTAACTTCTTCAATTCGTTCAACAGTTGTTCCAGTTTGAATAGCTAAATTAAAGACCAGATCACCAGCCTTAAATTCATAGCTTACCCATCCAGGTGGTTGATTCGGTTCACAAACTTCTGGGGTCGGTGTATTTGTTGGTTCCGGTGTGTTCGTTATTGTTGGCGTCAAAGTTGGCGTTTCGGTTGGTAAGACGGTTGCGGTTGGAGTTGGCGTACTGACCACAACCATGAATGTGCCATTTGGTGAAGAATAACGCGTTGAGCCATCAGAGGATTGGAGAATGGCTTGCCAACTATATTCACCGCTCCGAGTTGCAAATGCATCAATTGGCGTGGCGTGTTGAAATCTTGAATTACTTGAGGGTTCTTGGACTTCTGTTTGATAGACAATTTGGTTGCCTGATTTGACAATAAGCACAAATTGCTCCCCATCTCGAAGCGACTGGGGCCAAGACCATGCAAATGTTAATTGGTCGAGGTTATTAAGCTCAGCGCCTTCAGGGGGTTGTAGTAATGTCGCTTCCAATGGGATGGGCGTATTGGTCGAAGGAGGTGGTGTGTTTGTTGGAGACTCTGTTGTTTCTTCAACGGTTGTTAATCCAGCTGGCGTTTCTTCGAAATTCGTCAAAGAACGGGTCTGTCTTGAGCGGAAGAGAGCGAGGGCACCAATGACAATCAACGCGGCAATCAAAGCTGCGACACCGTAGAGGACGCGATTATCTTGAGGCAGGCTAACTGGGATAGGTGATTTTTTTACCTCAACAGGCTTAGTTTCAATCGTCTCAATCGCATTATTGATTGCGTTTAGGAGTTCCCCGTTATTTTCAAAGCGTCCCCAAGTTTTTCGACCTAGACATCTCCGAACAATCTGATACGTATTTGGATTTAAAGTTTTTGAAACATTAGATAATGATTCAAATGTAATATCATCTCCCTGAGAAAAAATATCCCAGTTGGTTACTTGATATTTTGGCGCGTGCCCCGCAAACAAGGAATAAAGAATTACACCCGTTGAAAAGATATTACTTGGGGATGATGGGGCTTTGCCATCGATTTGCTCTGGTGAAGCGTAATCTAAATATTTTTGGGAGAAAGGGCGATTTTCAAGAGCTGCTGTATGTGGTGTTGCAACACCAATCAGTGAAATGGTGTTGTCTGGTTTTAGAATGATGTTTTCTGGACGTAAATCTAAATGAACCAAGCTGGCTGATTCAAATGTCTGCAGGGTTGTCGCTAATTGTTTCCCAATCTTTAAA
>JANQSK010000957.1 GCA_028284105.1 Anaerolineae bacterium | reverse complement strand
TTCACCCTGATCATAAGCTACCTTGCCTAAATTATTGAGTACATTGTTTTTGCCACGTTTGTCGTTGAGAGATTCATAAAAATTTAAAGCTTGATTGTAATGGTAGATCGCTTCGGAATAATCTCGATTTTCTTCGCTAATTACCCCTAAATGACGCAGGCTATCTGCTTCAATTGAGGAAATGCTGTTCTCTTGTGAAAGAGTTAATGCGATTTGAAACTTATCTTTCGCTTGGCTTAATTCCCCCAGCCGCAGCAATGCACGACCCCAAAAAAGATGAAGTTCAGCGTCAACAGAAATGGCATTTGCAATATGAGCAATGCGATGGGCTAACCGTGAAATGCTAACGGCATCCTGATTTTGACCCGAATTTAATTTAAACAAAACCAATCGGACAGCTGCATGAGCCCTTTTTTGATCATCGTCTAATAGATCGGCGACTGTGGCCATATTGGCTAAGTTATGGCTTCGAGCCTCGCTACTTCCAGTAAACTCGTAAACCTGTTCTAATGAACGCATCAAATTGTATCGAGTCTCTAAATGATCTCCTGGTGTAAAGTGCAACGCTTTGTTTAGGTACTCAAGTGCAGACTCATTTTCATATGATTCAATTGCTGCTTCTCCTGCCAGCCGATAAAACTGAGCCGCTTTGACTTTTTCATCTAAAGCGTCATATTTCTCAGCTAGGGCCAGAGGATGATTTGTCTTGACAGGGGTTTCAATAGGCAAATTCATATATGGTCCCAAATTTCAGTAGTTAAGTTAGGTTACAAATATTCAATTATGGTCATTTCTTATTGGGTTTACAGAACAAATAACATCAACTAATTTCCAGCTTGATAACAAGACATGACTGGTATTTGATATTCTGTTTGGCTCCCAATTCACTAAATATCATCTACATGATTGAGGTCAAAAATAATATTTAAGTGATGATTTGAATTGTGCAATTGAAACTAACGAGCTTTGTTACAATGCGTTGCTTAAGGCGGTTTTTGGTACGAATTTCCTATAAATTAAAATATTTCACCAAAATTGGAATTAAGGATTGATAAAAGGGAATCTCCAACTTTACAGCTCCTGAGTTTCAAAGACTGCAACGGCCGTTACTAAAAAGAAAATAATCAACACAATATTGCTTGCCAATGCACCGCCATTCGCTTGAACGGGTTCACTTAGCCCAAGCTGGCTAGCCCATCCAATCAAGCCTGATGGCATTAGGGGGCTAATTTGGGGAATAGCACCTAATATCAAAAGCAGGATTGCACCACCAATAGCGATACCAGCTGCCGTTGAGGTGGTTTTGGCAATAGTGCTGCCAAGAAGGGTAACGGCCGTAAAGACCAATAACCAAACTAGCAACAAGAAGTTGCCAAGCAAAAACGGCCAGATACGAAACGGTTCAAACAGCAAGTATGTGTAATAGTACGCCGCCAAAGAAGACAGTAAAAAAGCGCCTGTGTAAAGGATAGCCTGAGCTGTAAACTTACTCATCAAAAATGCCCAACGTGGCAGTGGTTTGCTTAATAAAATAACGGCCGTTTTTCGTTCTTTTTCTCCAGCTACCGCGCCCATGCCAATAAGGACGGCGATGATAAACCCAAACTGGGAAATATTGCGAATATATTGGTCGAGGGCATCTGCATTGGTTGGCGTTGGAATTAAATCTGCAAACTGTTCGGCGCCTTCAATACTTTGCAAAAGCTGGGGAGTCAAGTTTGCAAGAATAGGGGAGCCTAACCCAAACAGTAAAAAGACGGTGCCTATAACAAAAACACGTTTCGTTTGCCACAGTTGAACAAGCTCTTTTTGTAAAGCAATAAGGAAAAGTCGCCAGCCTACCCCAATTGATTGTTTATTATGGTCTGATTGCTCATTGTGAGGCCATTGTTTCCACAGATAAATTGCCCCTGGAATCAGAATAATGACTAGGGCAAGCTCGATGCGCCATACATTGGTTGATTGTTGGGAAAGATAAACGGCCGTGCTGTCTACAAAAGTATGATAGACGACAGCAACCATAGCATAAAGCCACTGTTTTTTAGCAAATGCTTGCCAAACCAAAAGGGATAATGTGACATGGAGCGTTAGAGCAATTAAGCGCTCGAGGAATGGGGCGACATTGAGCAATGAGAACTGTTCAATACTGGCTATCTGGCTTTCTACCAAGGGAATACTTTCAGTAGGAATACCGGCTGTGGTTAAATCAACACCGCGCAATGCCCATAAACTGCTAATTGAAGCGGCTAATAAGACGCCGCCGATGAGCATGACTTCAATGCCACCATGACCTAAGCCGATGAATAGGGCGTCTGATTTTTGTTCAAGCGGCCTTTGCCGTTGAATCAATGCATAGCCTATCACTCGGGCAATCGTTTCACTAATACCAGCTGACGCACCTAGAATGAGTGATGTTCGCAAAATATGGCTTGCTCCTTCACCTAGGGGCTGAATGAGCCCAAGCTCCTCTAGCCAATTATTGAGTGGAATGTGATAAGTCTGAGAACCAACAAAGGTCACCATGCCCACAACGAAAAGCCACCATGGCACTGAAAATCGTCGTTGAAAAAAGATGGCTAATCCGATTGGCCATAACAGCATAAATAATGTGAATAGAGTGTAGAACAAGAGCATAAGGTTTAACTTTGGGAAAGGGAAAGGAAGATGTCCTCGAGAGACGGCCGTTTCCATTCCAGCTTATTAATTTGGACGTTATGAGACACAAGCAGCGGCAAAATTTCTGATTGCGCAGATTCTTTATCCTTTACAAGGAGATCAAGTTGGGCATTTTCTTGGTTAACATCATTAAGCCAAGATTGTTGTTGTAATTTGTGTATGAGGCTGTCAACTTGAGGCATGCTTTCTTGATGTAGCTCAAGAAAAATGTGATTGTTGGAAAATGCATTTAATAGTGAATCTCGATCTTCGACGCGAATAAGATTGCCTTGATGGATGATGCCAATCATGCTGCATACGCGCTCGATGTCAGCCAAAATATGGCTCGATAGGAAGATAGTGACTTCCCCACTGAGCGCTTCAATCAAGGTCAATAAATCATACCGACCTGACGGATCGAGAGCGCTAGTTGGCTCATCTAAAAAGAGAATTGACGGTTCATGAAGTAATGCCTGTGCAATGCCAAGCCGCTGAATCATGCCGCCTGAAAAGCCACCAATTTTACGTTTACCAGCATTTTCTAGTCCGACGCGTTCTAATAGCTCACTGATTCGATTCTTTTTGATCTTCGCTTCTAACTGAAAGAGGTCACCAACATAGTTGAGATATTGAGTGGGTGTCATCCAGTTGTAAAATGCAGGATCTTGGGGCAAATATCCAAAATGATGACGACTGTCTGGATGGTCAGCTGGAATATTATTAATCCATGCTTTTCCAGAGGTGGCTTGAATGAGCCCCGTCAACATGCGAATTGTGGTCGTTTTACCAGCCCCATTTCGGCCAAGAAAGCCAAAAATTGTCCCAGAAGGGATGGTGAGGTCTAGCTGATTAACGGCCGTTACCTCACCATAATGCTTGCTTAACTGTTCGCACCGAATGGCGTCAGACATCTTTAATCCTCACGACCTATGACAAAGTAGCTGATTGGCCCAATGAACTGCACAAAGAGGATAAGCACAGCCCAAAGCCATTTTGGACCTCTTGTTTGTGCACGTCTACTCAGATCAACGAGTGCAACGACAATTAATATGAGCTGGATGATGATGAGCGGAAGTAAAAAAGGAATCATATCTTGTATTTCATTCATGAGTGTTCTCCTTGTTTTCGAGAAGAGGGTGGGTGATAACTGCCATCTTTCGTCGAACACGGCCGTTTCCTGCAGGCTGTGTGAGTAAAGGCATGATGGCTTGATTGATCATCATTTGCATCTTGTCAAACTCCTCATCAGAGGCGTAAAACGTGACCTCTGTATAACCCGTTTTGTCTTTTACAAAATCAACGGGCTGGCCTTGAGACTCTCTTGCTTGAGCATAGTTCCCAAACGACCGCAGAAGGGTCATCAAATACGTTGTAAAGTAATTGATATGTTCGGATGCCGTTAAACTTGCCAATGCATCTGGTGAGATTTTGGCAGCATGCCCAATGCGATAAGTCTTTTCTTGAATGCCTTTGACCAGTCGTGTATCCCAGACTCGAACAACTTCACCCTCTAATAATTGCTTTAGATGGCGATAAATTGATGATTTGGGCACATCAGGTAGACGGTCAGCGATTTCTTGTGTTGTTAAGGCTTCATTGCCGATTGCTTCAATGATGCGTATACGGACTGGGTGAATGATGAGGTCAAGTTGATTCATGTCTTTCTCGAATATAGTATCGTTATCGTTTCTAATAATGATAACGATACAGGAAATGAGAATGGATGTCAATACTATTAGATTGAAAACATCATCATTTCAATAATGTGGGGATATCTAGGCGATTATTTTGAAGGGGGTAAGTAGATTATTGAAGCTGGGGGGGTAAAGAAAAAGATCCGTCTGAATTGGGTGGGAAGGGGATTGTCGCAGTGACAGCATCTATGTTGAGCGACCCATAAATATGGGGGAACGCGATGCCTGATTCGTAACAATCTTCATACACAATCTGATGGGTTACTTTTTCAGAGTCAATTTCAAGCAAAATCAGATCGGTCTGACCTTTAAACATGCCATTGGCTGGAAACAACAGCTGCTCTTTAGTTGAGCAATGAATAAAACCCTCTGTTTCAATCGAGGTGGGAGAATACAAATTTGTAGAAACGGCCGTACCCCATTCCCCTAGTGGAATGATGTGATAAAGGATTCGTTGCTTATCGTTGATTGCCATTTGGAATAAAAAAGATGGATTGAGAACACATTCTCAATCCATCTTCAAATAATTATCTTCTGCGTTTCTTTTTC
>JANQSK010000952.1 GCA_028284105.1 Anaerolineae bacterium | reverse complement strand
CATTTTCCCTCAAGAAAACAATTCCTCACTTTATCTCAGACTCCAAATTAGGCATGGTGCAATCACGCTGGGGACACTTAAATCATGCACATTCCCCGCTCACTGGCGCCCAAGCGATCGCTTTAGATAAGCATTTTGCATTAGAGCAAACGGTGCGGCATCGCGCCAATCTGTTTCCAAAGTTCAACGGCGCTGGTGGCATATGGCGGCGACAATGCTTAGATGAGGCAGGCGGCTGGGAAGATGACACGGTCACTGAGGATTTATGCTTGAGCACGCGAGCTATATTAAAAGGATGGGAATTTCGCTTTTTGTTGGATATCGTCTCGCCAGCAGAACTGCCAGCCAGCATCTCGGCCTATAAAAATCAGCAGGCAAGATGGGCGAAGGGCTCTTCTCAATGCTTGATTAAATTCAGCAAACCCATATTGCAAGCGAAAGAGCAAAGCCTCATTGCCCGACTTTATGCCGTGCTCACTATGTCAGCTTATACAACCCATCTGATGGTGTTGTTATTACTGTTGCTTCAAATCCCTCTGCTTTTACTCGATTATCGTTTCTCTGCCCGAATGCTAATTTTTTCAATTGCGGGAATTGGTCAGCCCATTCTCTTTGTAATGGCACAACAGCTACTTTATGGAGATTGGTGGAAAAGGCTGCGCCATTTGCCGTTTATGTTGCTAATTGCTGTAGGCATGGGGCCAATGACCATTCGGGCGATTTTAGAAATTTTCACTAAACGTCAGCATGTTTTTGTGAGAACACCGAAGTTTGGCGAGCTATTAACGGCCGTTTCTCCCAAACAGACCTATTATTTCCCCTTCGATAAAATCATATTTATCGAAATACTTTTATCGCTTTACGCATTTATGGGGTTAATTCTAGCGTTACTCAATCAGAATCTTGGGCCCGTCTTTTTTCTAGGAACGTGTACGCTCGGTTTTGGCTACGTTGCTTACCTCAGTTTAAAAGAACAGCGAACCCTTCAAACTGCCCCATAACCCTATCAATACAACTAAAAACCATATCCTCATACCAAATTTAGCAAAAATCAATTCAATTTTGCGCAAGATTTCCCCATTTTTTAAAATTCCTTATTAAAATCCTGAATTTTTCAAGGAAATCAAAGAATTTTACAATAAATCTCAATTTTATTGATGAATTATTTGATATTTTCAACAAATCTATTGACAATCCAAAACAATTCGATTATCATCTCAACCATATTGTTAATTTTATTGATTTATTTATAAATATTTCAAACAAATTAACAAATTTCTTTAAAAATTCATTTCACAGTTGGGACCGTCTGAAAATAATAAGCAGCCAATGGTATACTAGCGTCACGCGAATTTGGATGTTTTTATTTTCAACCACTATTTTTTTAAGTAGTGGCCCACACAAAGGAGACAGTTCATGAATCCAGTCATCGGTAGATGCCCAATTTGTGACGATACACTGCACGTGGCCCGGCTGAAGTGCCGCAACTGCGACACCAGCATTGAAGGTCACTTTTCATTAGGCCGACTTTTTCAACTTTCCTCGGATCAACTTTATTTCATAGAGACATTTATTCGGTGCGAAGGCAAGATCAATCGGATGGAGCAAATTCTAGGTTTGTCTTATCCCGCTGTTCGTAGCCGATTAACTGAGGTCATTGAAGCATTAGGGTACGAAGTCGGCGAGCCTGAACCTGAAGTATCCAGCGAGGTCAAATCAGAGGCGCTCAATTTACTTAGTGAAGGAAAAATAACAGCAGAAGAAGCGCTCTCGATTATGAGCGGAGAGTAAACCTCTCGAGAAAGGAATTAAATCATGAAACATCCAGGGAAAATTCGCGTTGTTGAGCCATTTATCGCTTTAGGGCTCTTTGTCATTGTTGTCTTTTACTTTATCAATGTTCTTAATACCGGAAATTGGGGTTGGTTTAGAGCGGAAACGGTTCATGTACGGCCGTCACGCATTGTCATCATTGATCACGGTCAAAAAACCATCATCTCTCAAGGGCATCCCGACTTCATTCCGCTTTCAGATGCGCTTGAATCATCTTTATCAAAGCTCAACAACACAGATTTAGTCAATGTCGGTCTTTCAGAGCAAACGCTGGCTGACTATGATGACAATTCGCTCGTTTTAGAGCTTTATTTTGATAAACCAGTTGTTTTTAACACGATGGCCCGAACAGGAGAACCAACCCAGCTATTGATTCCAATTGACGGCCGTCATTCAAATGGAAACTATGTATTTAGAGGAGCACAAGGGGAATGGTGGTATGGCGCTGTCAGAATGGCTGACTCTGCCCCACTTATGTCAGTGCTTCAAAATATGGGCTATCAAGCCGCAACTGTAGGACAAAGTTCATAAAGAGGATCAAATACCTGATTCAAATAGGAGACTATCATGGCTTCACGAAAAGAGATCTTAGAATTATTGGCAAACGGAAAAATCACTGCAGAAGAAGCTGCTGAAATGCTCAGCACGCCCCCTGCTCCAGAAGCAGCTCCACCTCCACCTGAAAAAGAAGTGGTTGTTTTGAAAGCGGCTGAAAATGGAAGCGGTGGACCCAAATGGTTCAAAGTTCGCGTCCGCAATTTGGAAACAGGCAAGAACAAAGTCAATGTGAACATTCCCGTTCGCATGCTCAAATTTGGCATGAGCATTGGCAAACGCTTTGCCCCAGAAATGGATGAGCTACGCTGGGAAGATATCGATGGAATGGTTAGCGATATGCAATCAGGTATGTTGGTTGAAGTCCAAGATGAAGACAGCAACGAACATGTACAAGTCTACTTAGAATAGGATCAAAGATGAATAAAGAACACCTTATCACTCAAGATCAGTCTCCTCATATCTCTATCGCAGATTGCGCAGGGGAGTTGGTCATCAAGAGTTGGGGCGAAACGGCCGTTTCTTGCAAAGGGGACGACTTCAATATTGAAGAAGATGGCAACGCCTACTCAATCACAAGTCACGGCAAGCTTCATTTGCGAGTCCCTGAACAAGCCAACGTCTCCGTCCAATCTGCCAAAAGCGATTTGGTCGTTAAATTTATCAACGGTGATATTTCTATCGATGAGGTCCACGGTGATTTGGTGCTGTCAGGCATCCGTTTTGCCAAAATCAACACCGTTCACAACGACTTATCTGCCAAAAATATTGAGGCATCCGTTAACGCCGAAGAAGTACACGGTGATGTTTCAATCCGACATATTACAGATGTGAATCTAGGCACAGTGCATGGTGATGTTTCAGCCCGTTATGTCAATAATGTCGTTAATATCCAAAATGCGATGGGCGACCTTGGCCTCAAAAGCATCAACGGTGATGTGCACGTTGGTCAGGGACA
>JANQSK010000471.1 GCA_028284105.1 Anaerolineae bacterium | reverse complement strand
CTAAAGAGGGGTTGTTTCGAATACGGCGGCAAAATTCCCACCCATCCATTTCAGGCATCATCCCATCAACCATAATAAGGTCAGGGGATTCTTGTTCAGCAATGGAAAGGCCTTGGAAACCTGACCGAGCACTGAACACTTTATAATCGTGTTGTTTCAGCACGCTCGTAATAATATCTAAGGTTTCGGGGTGGTCATCAACGACTAGAAGTGTGTGAGCCATGCCAATTGCCTTCAAAGTAAGCTTATGCTTATCATTTTTCTTGAGTTTTTCTTACGGTTATGCACCACACGAATTTAACCGATTAAATGTCAATTTACCTTATCTATCCCAACTTAGTAAATAGGCGCATATACCCTAATTAAAGTGTAGACATAATAACATAAACTGGTTGCGAATGGAACTAGCCAGAAATCAGCTTTGCTATCCCTAACTAAACAGGTGGCCAAGGATAATGACGACCTGGGCCTGGCTGTCGGAATGTACCATCATTTATTAAGTGAGACAGCCTTTTTTGTACCGCCACTAGCTCTTCATTATTGATTAACTCCGAAAGTGTTTGTCGGAAGTTTTCGCTATTGGTCGTTAATTTATTTTGAAATTCTGTTAAATCTGACATCAACTGTTTGGGTATAGGTTGACCAGCAAATTCCCAAATGACTGAGCGCAGTTTAAATTGGGAATGAAAGCAAATGCCATGATCGATACCCCAAACTCGTTCATTGTCTGGATTATCACCGTGGATCTCTTCCACAAGAACATGCCCAGCTTTACGATCAGCATTATTAATGATGATGTCAAATAAAGTGAGCTTTTGTAGTGAATCGCGAAATTGCGGCGAGCCTTCGATAGTGAAATAGTGACGCTCAGGATCATGCTGCTCAACAAAAAGCTGCACAGATCCTACGCCATTGGGGCCATTTCTAAGGACGGTAGGTGGAATGAGGTCCCATTTCAAGGTATCACTCACCAAAAATGCGGCTCGCTCTCTATTGCATAATGTTCCGGTAGGAAAATCCCATAACGGCCGTTCTCCGCGTCTTGGTTTATATACAGCAGGAATTTCAAACTGAGGTGTACAAACACGGATCAAGAAGGTGTAATTAGAGCTCCAAGGCATGAGCCCTTCTACATCAATCTCTCCGGTTTGTAACACATTGAGAATCTCAGCTTTACTAATCATGATTTTTAAATCAATAACCTATGCAATAAATGTTGGCAATATGCTGACTCTAAATTAGTGCACGTGCCCATTCAACTTAGGTGATACTTCAGAGCCTGGATTGCTAAATCGCCCTGAACGTACGGTATTTCGAATATGTGGAATCAACAATTTAGCTTGCTCTCGTGTAATCCAAAAGCTCACGACATTGGGTTCCTCTTCTTCAGGGACCAACTCATAAGCAACTAAGACGATTTGATCTGTATCATCGTTATAGCCTAATCCCATATTGCCAACTCGGAATAATGATTCCACCGGTTCACGAAGGCTCATATCAGACCATATCGTTTCATCTTTTTGAGCCGAAGCAGGATGCTTTTCTGCTAAGTCTTTTAATAGTGTATCAAGGCTACCGGCTAAAACATTAGCTTGTTCTTTTTCAATTAATAAAGAAATAACTTGGGTACTGCGGCTCCCTTGAATGTAAAAACTGCGTTGTCCCGGTTCTCCAACAGCGCCCACGGTGATGTGTGTCGCTGGATTTAGTTCGATTTGGCGCGCCATAAATCTCTTCCTTTTTTATACTAGAGCGAACGACTTGTTGTCTGACTTACGATTTTTTCTCTGCCCGATTTTTCTTCAGCTGGACGCTCCGTTTCTTTTTTTCTTTTTTCTTTTTCTTAGGTTTCTTTTGCTCAGTCTGTTTAGGGGTTTTCATTGGCCCTGTATCATTGAGCCGAAGAACCCGGATCATGCCATTTCCAGGCAAAGTAATCACGCTTGCTGATGCTGGTGAAATAACAATCCGTTGGAATAAATCCATATGAACACCCAAATAATGGGCTAAAACAAGCTTGATCAAATCTGCATGAGAGCATACGACAATTGTTTCATTTTGATGCTTTTCACTGAGTGCCTCTAATGCTTGGATGGCTCTAAATTGAACTTCACGAAGCGCTTCCCCATCGGGAAACCGCATACGGCTCGGAAAGAACTGGACAACGCGCCACAGTGGCTTTTTAGCCAGCTTGGCTATTTTCTTTCCTTCCCATTTTCCGTATCGAACTTCACCCACTTCAGGCAGCTGTTGGATAGGCAAATCATGCACTTTGGCAATGTAATCGGCCGTTTCCATGCAGCGAGTCACAGGACTACTATAAATCGTAGAAATTGTGACATCTTTTAAACGTTGGGCGACATCTTCGGCTTGTTTGTGTCCATTCTCGTTGAGATGAACCCCTTCAATCCAACCCGCTAAACGATGTTTATTTACCCAGTCATTTTCCCCGTGACGAACTAAAATTATTGTTGCCATAATTCAATAATATCACATGTAAGTCGATTGAATAAGAAAAGCTCATCATTATGGTAGATATGGATAATCCGGAATTGGGCCACCCACATCTCGTGTTAAAAGCGTCTCTGGAATTGTGGGTATAAAAAAAGGTGTACGGCAGGCAATTTCAGAGGAAGGCACAATGTTGCCCTCTTCATCAAATTCAGGTTCTGCATATTGCCCAACTTTGAAGTAGGCAGCCATAACGTGACAAGCAGCAGGAGCTGCCCAAGCTGATCCTTCACCCCCATTGTATAAAAAGGCAGCAACCACAATTTCAGGATCATCGGCGGGAGCATACCCCACATACCATGAATGGGTAGGCAGAATTCGGCGTAGCAAAATGTCATCAAAGCTACACCAGCCCTTGTTGATGGCGATATCATCACAATATTCGGCTGTTCCTGTTTTCCCTGCTGTTGTAATCCCAAATGGATCAAGCCAGTCGACCCAAGTAGCTCCCGTGAAAAACTCTTCTTCATTACGGAAGACGTTTACCAATTCAGCTCCATCAGCCACAATCTCTAAATTTTCACGGTCAATATCAACGGCCGTTACCACATCAGGCTGATAGATGTAATTCCCATCTGAATCAAACTCAACTCGAAAACCAGGATTCTCAATAACATTCCCATCAGGATCAATAACTGTCGCGGACCCGTCTGGATTTTGGAAAGCACGGGCTGTAATTTGGCCCGCACTATTGGTGAACACAATACGGCCGTCTTCATCTGTCATATGATGAATAATTGCTGGGCGATATAAAAAGCCACGATTGGCAATAACAGCCATCATCTGGGCAACTTGGAGTGGAGTGGCGGTTAAAAAACCCTGACCAATGCCAAGATTGTAATCATCCCCCGTTGACCAGGGTTCTCCATAGACTTGCGCTTTCCAGTCACGACTTGGAGGCAAATCTCCAGCCGCTTCCAATGGCAAGCGGATTCCCTGAACTCGACCAAAGCCAAATTGGCTTGCATACTCAGATATGCGATCAACGCCCAAACCTTCGACAAACTCATTATCTTGATCAAAACCACCAGCAATCTTGTAAAAATAGATATCGCACGAATTGGCAATCCCCAGCACCATGTTCATCAAGCCGTGTCCTTCTCGATTCCAGCAAACGAACGTTTGGGCACGACCAGGATCATTAGGAGCAAATCGGTTTGGAATATCGACTTCGCCTGGAGCAGCTAACAAACGCTCAGGGGAAATAACACCTTCCTGCAAGGCAGCAGCACCCGGTACCATTTTGAAGGTAGACCCGGGCGGATAGGTACTACTAATTGCCTGATTTACAAGCGGGCGATATACATCACGTGCTAACCCAAGATAATAATCAACAGGCACTTCATTTTGAAAGCGATTGTTATCAAAGGAAGGGATACTAACCATGGCTAATATTTCGCCCGTTCGAGGATCTAAGGCAACAATTGCAGCCTGTCGCGTTTCGACAAAGCTATTTTGACCAGTTACATCATCCCGATCCGGGATTTCTTCTCGTCGAATCATCGTTTGTTGCAAAACATGCGTAGCAATCATTTGAAGGTCCAAATCGAGCGTTAAATGCATGTTCAAGCCGGGAACAGGTGGATTCTCTAAGCCAATTTGTCGGATTTCGCGACCAGTCCAATCCACCTCAATCT
>JANQSK010000932.1 GCA_028284105.1 Anaerolineae bacterium | reverse complement strand
TCCAATCCGCTGGAGCATTCTGGCGCTCTGTGTGCTCACCGTCATCATTGTCTATACGGTTCCAACCATATTACTCCCCGTTTTATTCGCTGAAATCGCGGTTGACCTTGATCTTGACATCGTTCAACTAGGCATTGCGTGGGGTTCTCTCTCCCTTTCAAGTATTTTTGTAGGACTGTTTGGCGGCGCCATTGGCGATCGGTTAGGCTCCCATAAGCTCCTTACATATGTCTGTATTGGAACAGGCCTCTTAGGGGCACTTCGAGGTATCTCATCGAGCTTTGCCATGCTGGTCGGTTTTTTTATGCTTTATGGGCTTGTTGCGCCCGCCACACCGCCTAATCTCCATAAAATTGGGGCTCATCTTTTCCCAGAACGACGTGGACTCTCGACAACAGCTATTTCACTAGGGTTTGCCTTCGCGCTCTTTATCGGCTCCCGATATACAGCCACGTGGCTTTCTCCACAGGTTGGGGGCTGGCGCAATGTTTTATTTCTTTTTGGCGGAATCAGCATCATCTTTTCAATGATTTGGTATTTTTTAGTCCCTAAAGCGTATTTACCGCCACCATCAAACAGCGATCGTCCCATTGTTGGGGCCGTTTTTTCGACCGTCAGACACGTGCTCAAAGTTCGAGAACTGTGGATTATTGGTATCGCATCTACCTTGTTTTGGGCGTGCTTCCGGGGATTTACAGGATATACGCCGCTCTATTTACGGGGTATCGGCTGGGATGCAGTTCGGGCAGATAATGCGCTGTCAGGGTTTTTCTTAGCCAGCTTAATCTTTGCCATGCCCGTTGCTTATTTAGCGGAACGACAAAAAAATAGACGGCCGTTTCTTGTGCTTTCTATGCTGCTCAGCGGTGCTGGGGTTCTCTTTTTAGGTAGTGGTAACGAGGCGTGGATTCCCTTTGCTATTATTGTTGCAGGAATGATGTTTGATGCCTTTATGGCCATCCATCAAGCAGAACTTCTCGACTTGGAAGGAATTGGCGCTTACACGGGAAGCGCCCTTGGGTTATTAGTCACGTTTCGTGAGTTAGGGGGGTTCCTAAGCCCACCTATAGGCAACTGGATGGCACAATTTAACCCCACCACGCCTTATTTTTTCTGGGGAACAATGGCTATATTGGCTGGATTCGTATTCATGTTGTTACCCAAAAAACGTGTTTAGCGAGGGGCTTCCACTTGGTCACGCCAACCGCGTAAATCGTAGCTCCGTTCTCCCTTTTTATACCGCTCACGCATTTCATCTTCTTTGGCAGCACGTGCTTCAGCCTTTTCAAGCACCTCATCTAAACGAGACGGCCGTACCGTAATCGCCCCATCCGCGTCCATCACCACGATATCATCCGGATAGATGATGGTGCCGCCCATTCCCACCGGGAAATTGAGACGACCAATCTCCGTTTTTGTAGCCCCCCTCACCCGCACAAACTGTGTCCAAATGGGGAGCCCCATCTCTTGAAGTTCCTCAAAATCTCGCACAGCACCATTCAACAAAATGCCTGCAGCACCGGCCGTTTCCATTTGAGTGACCAACATATCCCCAATCAAGGCTGATGCTTGGGATTCGGGTTGAGCCAGCACCACAATGTCACCGGGCTGGATGTGTTCAATACAGGCGTGCACCATGACATTGTCCCCCTGCCCACAAAGCACGGTTCGCGCTTTACCAGCCACCCGACTTTTTGGGACGACTTGAATCAATGGCAGGTCGATTAATCCTTCTCGACCGGAGGCTTCATAGACGGTGGCGGTACCGAGTTGAGCAAGGCGGCGGATTTTTTCAGTTTCGTTCATTTCTTAGCCTTTTTGGGTAATTGGTTATTGGTTATTGAGAGCTTTACCGACTTTCCTAGTTACCAATTACCCATTACAGCCCCTCAACCACCCACGGCACCAATCTTTGATGGGCTTCGGCAAACTTCACTTCATTTTTGCCAGAGATGCGTCGGGCATGGTTACCCCGTCGGGAGGCAAGTTCCGTGTAATATTCAATCAAATACCCTTGTGCCGACATGACGTTCATGGCTTTGATCTTTTTGTCCATTACGGCCGTAATATCAACAAACGTATTCGGGTAAAACTCCGATAGTTCGGGCTGATGCGGCTCAAAGGAGTACCAATCGGGGGGTGTGATGCGTTTAAATGCACTGGCTACACCTGCACCTGATGCCAATAAGCGCGCTTGCTTGACAGCCTCATACGCAACGGGGTGATCAGGATTAAACGGATCAACGGCCGTATGCGTCAAAATCACATCAGGTTGCTCTTCCAAAATGATGCGAACAAGTTCATCCATCGCTTCTTGGGTAATAACCAATGGATAATCCCCTAAATCCAAGCACCGAAATTCAGCCCCAACGTGACTTGCTGCCTCTTCCGCCATCTCATGGCGAATGCGCTTAACATTCTCAACCGTTTGGTTTGGGTTCTCCCGCCACAGATTGCCTGATTCACCACGCTCTCCATAGCTCAAAGCAAGCACCGTAGCACTGCCCCCTTGTTCAACCGTAACGCCAATCGTCCCAGCACTTCGCCACAAAAAGTCTGCTGAGTGGGCACCAACGACAAGTAGTTTTTTTTGGTTCATGTTTGCTCCATTTTAGCATTTCAGCCAGTCAGCTAGTTAGACTGTTCTTAGCTTGCTGAAATGCTGAGATGCTGAAGTGCTGACAAGCTAATCAACAGGTGGTGTTCCATGTGTGTGAAAACTCTTCACCGTTTGAAGCCCCCAAGCTTGCCCTTTCTTGCGCTCATCTTCACTCCAGCGAATCGTCTTCCAGTCGGGTGCCATAATGAGTCGTGCCGTGGCGTTGGCGATTTCAAATCGATTTCCGCCAGGTTCATACACATAGAGGAAAAAGGTTTGCTGAATTGCGTGCTTGTGAGGTCCTGTTTCAATGAAGACCCCATTCTCCAAGCAAATATCAGCGGCTAACAGCACCTCTTCTCGGCTATTCACAACATAGGTCATATGATGAAAACGGCCGTTTGTCCCTGTATGGTCTTCGGTGATCGCTAAATCATAAGATTTGTTGTTCACTGAAAACCAAACCCCTTTGTCAGAGCCATCATTAAAAGTAATAACCTCTGTTAAACGAGCCCCAAGTACATCGGTATGAAAATCTCGAATGGCGGGAATATCTTTGGCTAATAAATTGAGATGATCGAGCCGGCGCAAATTTACACCACGTCCAGGGAATTTTGCGGCCTGATTTTTGAGCGCAGGTTTATCTGCTTCACCATGCTGATACCATTCTGTGTCAAAGTAGATTTCGACATTATGTCCGTCAGGTGTGTGGAAAGCGTATGTCTTGCCATGCCCTAAATCCCCATCCGTCCAGCCTTTGCCTAGACCAGCCGCTTCAATAGCGGCCACACGGCGCTCTAAAGCTTGTGGGCTTCTTGTGCGCCATGCGAAGTGGCCCATCCCCGGTTTTTCGGCAGCGGTGAGCTTGAGCGTATGGTGTTCATAATCATCATAGGCTCGAAGATAGTAGGAGTCCCCCATCTCAGCCGACACTGTCATCCCCATAATATCTACAAAAAATTGTAGGCTCTCGTCTAGCTTGGGGGTCAGCATTTCAACGTGAGCCAAGTGGGCAATATCCCAAATTGGTTCTTTTTCCATAGTTCCTCCTCTTTATGTAAATCACAGAAAATTTTAAAAATTAAATCAGCTCTAATTGTTGTGATTTACTCGGTGATTGACAGCAATTGTAAGACATCTTTTTCAGAAAACTTTCTGTCAATCACATAAGTGGAGAACAAAAAGTTCTCTAAAATAAATCGCTCTAATTGAGCTTTTTGTTCTCCTGAAAGTAATTCACATTTATCTACTGTTTTTTAGACTAGTTTTTGTGAATTACTTAAGGCATGTAATTGGCTACCATAAGAGCTTTTGTCATGTCGAGCGAATGTGCCAGAAAATGACATTTCAATGATAACGAGTCGAGACATCTCTATATTTGAAACGCTTTTATAAAATATGTCTAATGGGGAGATGCCTCGGCTCAAAAATTTTGTAAAGATATTGTATTCATGACCCGCTCGGCATGACAGTTTGGTCGCAGATCAAAATATAAACTAGCAACTTTCAGTATTCCACATATTCTTAGCAAATCTCAAATAAAGCAATTTTGACGCTTTCTTCCTGACGACTTCCTGAGCCGATAAACAATCGATTATTGACCCATGAATATCTTGGGTCGCCTGTTTCTAGTCGAGCCTGCGTACGCATGTAGTATTG
>JANQSK010000923.1 GCA_028284105.1 Anaerolineae bacterium | reverse complement strand
AACTGAGCTGCCCCCAACTTTGCCAACGGTGTAGGTATACCCCATACCGATAGCATCATCTGAGGTGTGAATCTGAACAACAATCAAGGAGAACTCTTTTTGAATACCGTGAATGGCATCCACCATGCTCCTTGAAAGCGGAATATGGTAAAGAGTCGTTTCAATCTTTTCAATTTTCATAAAATTTAATCCACTTGAGCAAACAGACACTTCAAATAAGCGGCTTCTTTAAAAGTAATCGGGTGGTCAATCGCGTGTTGCGTTCTCTTGATTTCAGTCAACGGCCGTTGCACGCTCCAAGCTGCATCATGAACCATCTCAAAAAAAGGCTCAGCTTGGATTCGACTGGAACAAGAAGCCATCACAAAAATGCCATGACGATTGACCAATTGAACCCCCATTTTGACCAGCTTTCGATAGGCGGATAAGGCACGAGTGACCTCACTTTTCTGCTTTGCAAATGAGGGCGGATCAATAATGACCATATCAAATCGCTTTTTCTGTTCACGCAGTTTGGCCAACTCCTCAAAAGCGTCACCGACCAAAATGGCGTGCTTTTCAGAAGGTAAGGGGTTTAAGGACACATTGTGAATAGCATCCTCGAGTGCTGGGTGGCTCAAATCTAGACTCGTCACATGAGTTGCTCCACCGCGCAGAGCATAGAGAGAAAAGCCACCTGAATAGGCAAATGTATTTAGAACCGTTCGACCTTGAGAAAGAGACTCAACGTACTCTCGATTCTCTCGTTGGTCTAAGAAAAATCCTGTTTTTTGGCCTCGAATCACATCGGCTTCAAATGTGAGGTTGTTTTCCAAAAACTGCACGGTTTGCATAACGGCCGTTCCCCAAATCACCATGCCATCTTGTAAACCCAATTCCTTGGCAGGTGTTTGAATATTACGACTCAATCGCAGAACGATACTTTGAATTGGAATGATCTCAGGTAAAAGAGAGATTAGTGTTGCCAAATGGGGGACCCATGCCATGGAATACAGTTTGAAAACGGCCGTTTCTGCATAGCGATCGATCACCATGCCCCCAAAACCATCATTTTCCCCATGCACCAATCGATATCCTGTTGTTTTTTGCGCTAACAGAGGCTCACGTAATGATTGGGCTTGTTTTAACTTTTTTTCAAACCAAGCCTCATTAATTTTAGCAGCTGAGCCTGCATGCAAAATTCGGACTCGGACAGGTGAATCAGGATCGTAAAGGCCAACTGCCATCAATCGTCGCTTGCGATCAAAGATAACGGCCGTATCCCCTGCTGAACCTTCATGACTGACTGATTTAATGGAATCAGCAAACAACCACGGATGACCCTGGCGAATGGCACGTTCAGCCGCAGGAACAACACGTACCGCTATTGCACGATCAGAGGGGGGTGAAGTTTGGGATAAATAACTCATGCTTTCACACCAATTCTATCGTAAAATCGATCAAAGTTGATGATAAGGACACCTGTCCAAATTTTCAAAATTTTCAAAGGCTAAAATCACCTATTTTAAAGACAGTGACGTACCCAAAATCTCTTGTTCCACTAAGATTTATTGGGTCATAATCGGTGTTAATCATTCCATTATGTGTAATCAAGTTAAAGTAACAGTTCCTGCAACATCTGCTAATCTAGGTCCAGGCTTCGACTGCCTTGGCATGGCTTTTTCACTCCACAATGAAACTATTTTTACCAAATCCGATCAGCTCTCTTTTGAGATTCGTGGCATCGACTCCCATAAAATTCCAGCTAATGAAACGAACTTGATTTACACATCTGCATTTACTTTGTTTGAACGCTTGGGTAAACGGCCGTTTCCAATGCACATTCAGCAAAATAACAACATTCCTGTAGGTAGCGGCTTAGGAAGTAGCTCGACAGCCGTCATTGCTGGATTGATGGGGGCCAATGGGCTTCTCAATTTCCCACTTTCCAAAGCCGAGGTATTAGATATTGCTATAGAGATGGAAGGTCATCCCGACAATGTGGCTCCTGCTATGCATGGAGGTCTTGTCCTCTCTTTAATGCACGAAGCAGGCACACACATTGAACAAATTGAAATCAAGCCGATTGAAGCGGTGATTGTACTCCCCGATTTCAAGATGTTGACGGAAGAAGCACGCGCTATTTTACCAACGGCCGTTTCTAGACAAGATGCCATCTTCAACTGTAGTCGAATTGCGCTATTGCTTCGTGCCCTGCAAACCAACGATTACGACAAGCTAAAAATCAGCATGCAGGATAGGTTACATCAGCCATACAGGCTCACCCTCATCCCCGGAGCAGAAGATGCTGTTGAAGCAGCTTACCAAGCCGGCGCAAAGGGGGTTGCTTTAAGCGGTGCTGGCCCCAGCGTCATCGCATTTGCTCCAGAAAACCTGTCAGAAATCGGAAATGCAATGTGTCAAGCCTTCAAATCAAAAGGACTTGAAAGTCGCCAATGGTGTCTGCCAATGGATATTTCAGGCACCCAAGCTAAACCAATCTCAAATTCTTAGAAATAATTAATCTTTTGATTTTGAGCAAAATCAACCTCAATATCATGGTTTTTTGCTGAATTTCGCCTGTTTTGAACTCCCTTTATTTGCCCACAAAAGTGCCATCGCTGTCGGTGAATATTCACTAGAAAGCTTTTGCCCCACACGTCGTCTAACCTACAAAAGATTGATAATATCATGCTAGACTGTTTACGTGTGTAAACCATCACCTAACAAAACTACCAACTGAAATCAAAATATCTGATTGGTCAGAAACTAAGAGTCAAGCAGATCGCTGTAGGCTGATTACCGAATGCGAATTTCACAGGAGATATGAATGGAAAAAGCAACATTGCTAGATTGGTACCATCAAATGGTGCTTATCCGACGTTTTGAAGAGCGTTGTGATGAGCTGTACCAGCTTGAAGGTAAAATTAAGGGCTTTTTGCACCTTTATATTGGGCAAGAAGCTATCGCGGTCGGCACCATTGGTGCGCGCAAAGCTGGGGATCATGTCATTACGGCGTATCGCGACCATGGGCACGCCTTAGCTGTTGGCTTAAAAGCTAAAAATGTATTGGCAGAACTGATGGGTAAATCAACCGGTGTAACCGGTGGCCGCGGTGGTTCAATGCACTTGGCTAGCAAAGATCTCACTTTTTGGGGTGGCTACGGCATCGTTGGGGCGCATCTTTCATTGGCGACAGGACTCGCACTCGC
Organism: Anaerolineae bacterium; assembly: GCA_028284105.1. Taxonomy (GTDB): domain Bacteria; phylum Chloroflexota; class Anaerolineae; order Promineifilales; family Promineifilaceae; genus QQUD01. Next base: position 1,817 of record JANQSK010000923.1, on the reverse strand, counting down.
TGAACAATACAAAGGGACAGACTCTGCCACATTATGCTATTTCGGTGAAGGTGCAACCAACATTGGCTATTTCCATGAATCGCTCAACATGTCAAAGGTTTGGAATCTCCCAGTCGTTTGGGTGTGTGAAAACAACAAATACGGTATGGGAACCTCTATTGAACGCGCTTCTGCAGTAGACCGCATCATTGATAAAGCGAAAGGGTACAAAATTACAGCGAAGCAAGTGGATGGGATGGATGTAACGGCCGTTTACGAAGCGACTCAAAAAGCAATCGCTGCCTGCCGACGGGGCAAAGGGCCTCAACTGCTTGAAATGATGACCTATCGCTACGAAGGGCACAGCATCGGTGACCGCACAAGATATCGTACCAGCGAAGAGCTTAACAAATGGCGCGATGAAAAAGATCCAATCGCCTTACTGCAAAATAAATTAATAAATGAACATGGGGTTTCAGAGGATGAACTCCTCAAAATCCAAAAAGATGTAGACGCCGAAATGGATGAAGCGGTGAAATTTGCAGATGAATCACCAGATCCTGCAATAGATACCCTTTTCGACCACATCTATCCAGCCAATCCGGGGGTGAACTAATGGCCCGTTTAACATTACGAGAAGCAATAACTGAAGCACTTCGCGAAGAAATGCAGCGCGATCCAAGTGTGTTTATTATGGGTGAAGAGGTTGGTGAATGGGGTGGTACATACGCCGTCACCAAAGGCTTCCTGGATGAATTTGGTCCTGACCGTGTCCGTGACACCCCTATCTCTGAAATGGTGATTGCGGGTGCTGCCGTTGGTGCAGCCCTCGCTGGAACACGCCCAATTGCGGAATTCATGACCATTAACTTTGCATTTGTTGCATTTGACGCCATCGTTAATCACGCGGCAAAGATGAGCCATATGTTCAATGGCCAATTTACCTGCCCGCTGGTCTTTCGAGCACCAGGTGGCGGCGGTAAACAGCTTGGGGCAACCCATAGCCATACTCCAGACGTTATCTTTGCTCATTTTCCTGGCTTGAAAGTTGTATCTCCAGCTACCCCATATGATGCGAAAGGGTTACTTAAATCAGCCATTCGAGACAATGCACCGGTCATGTTTATTGAACCCGTACCGCTTTACACTTCTCCTAAAGTTCGGGATGAGGTTCCTGAAGGGGATTACACTGTGCCAATTGGTGTTTCTGACAAGAAACGTGAAGGAAGTGATGTTACAATAGTGACATACGGCGAAGGGTTGCATATTTCAATTGCCGCCGCAGATGAGCTTTCAAAAGAAGGCATCGAGGCAGAAATTATTGACCTACGCTCGCTGCAACCGCTAGACACATCACTGTCTGTTGAATCGTTTAAGAAAACGAACAAAGCGGTTGTCGTTGAGTTTGGTCACAAAACATATGGTATTGGGGCAGAACTCGTGGCCCGCTTGCAAGAAGAAGCATTTGATTATTTGGATGCACCAATCAAGCGTGTTGCTCAATTTGATGTACCCGCTCCATATGCTGGCAAGCTTGAAAAACATGCACTACCTGACGCTGCAAAAGTTATCAAGGCGGTAAAGGAGATTCTTTAAATGGCTGACTATATTAAAATGCCCACGCTTGGGTTTGATATGGAAGAAGGCACCATGGGTGGCTGGCTCAAAAATGTTGGAGATGCAGTCGCTAAGGGTGATATCTTAGCTGAAATCGAATCTGATAAAGTCACGCAGGAACTTCAAGCCCGTTCTGAAGGTGTTTTACTAGCCATCTTTGCGAACGAGGGTGACAATGTTCCTGTTGGAGCAAACTTAGGCATTATTGGTGCAGCTGGTGA
>JANQSK010000921.1 GCA_028284105.1 Anaerolineae bacterium | reverse complement strand
TCATGGCGTTTGGGACCGAAGAGCAAAAGAAGCGGTGGCTGCCTAAACTTGCTTCAGGCGAATTTATCTCATCTTTGGCGATGACAGAACCCAATGCGGGGAGTGATTTGCAGCGCGCCCAAACAACGGCCGTATTAAAAGATGACCATTACGTGATGAACGGGCAAAAAACGTTCATCTCAAATGGGATTCTCAATGACATCGCCATCGTTTACTGCAAAACGGACCCCAAAGAAGGGGCGCGAGGCACGAGCCTCATTGTGGTGGAAGAAGGGATGGCAGGGTATGAGCGAGGGCGCAACTTAGAAAAAGTGGGTCGCCATGCCCAAGATACGGCCGAACTTTTCTTCAAAGATGTGAAGGTGCCGGTAGAAAATCGTTTGGGTGAAGAAGGAATGGGTTTCCGCTACTTGATGCACAATTTGCCACAAGAACGCCTCCTTATCGGCCTTGGCGCATTTACGGCTGCTGAAGCAGCCCTCGAACACACCATTCAATATTGCCAAGAGCGCACCGCCTTTGGTCGTCCTATCGGCAAATTCCAAAACAGTCGTTTCCAACTGGCTGAAATGAAGACGGAACTCACCGTCGGGCGCGTGTACATGGATGACTGCATTATGAAGCAGGTAGACGGCACTTTGACCGCTGACGAAGCAGCGATGTGTAAGCTTTGGTCAACGGATATTGCTAAAAAAGTGATTGATCAATGTCTCCAATTGCATGGTGGGTATGGCTATATGCTTGAATATCCCATCGCCAAACTGTTCCTTGATGTTCGGGTTGATCCTATTCATGGGGGGACCAACGAAATTATGAAAGAAATTGTTGGTCGCTCGATGGGTTTTTAGCCTCTTGTCAGGCAAAATCCCGCTTGTTATAATGTGGGTTCTGATGCCGGAATAGCTCAGTTGGTAGAGCGAACGATTCGTAATCGTTAGGTCACGAGTTCAAATCTCGTTTTCGGCTCAATAATTAGGAGATGCCCCGATTCGTCGGGGTATTTTTTTGCCTATTTACGGCCGTTTCTCCAGAACTGACCAAAATCACACTCCCAAACCGGCAGAAAATTCCGAGAGTGGCGCTAAAAATTGAATGAAAATAGAATCCCTTCATTATTTTAAGCATGAGATGTGTCTGATTTTCAAATCATAGATGCATTGAATCATTTTATTGGAGAGAGGATGTCCACCAAACCGATCGTATTTGCCGTAGCTGGCGGCACCGCTTCAGGAAAAACCACAGTCGCAAATAAAATTCTTGAAGCCGTCGGCACATCAAAAATCGCCTATATTCCACATGACGCATACTATCGCGACCTAACCCATCTTTCACTTGAAGAGCGGATCCAAGTTAACTTTGACCATCCCGATTCATTGGAAACAAAGCTGATGATGAAGCACATCAAACAGCTGCTCAAAAACAAACCTGTCCATGTACCCGTTTATGATTTTACACGCCATACGCGTACAGAAGAGTTTGTTTTGGTCGAGCCAGCGCCCATTATTTTGATTGATGGCATTCTGATCTTTACAAAGCGCAAATTGCGTGAGCTAATGGATATCAAAGTGTTTGTAGATACAGATTCAGATATTCGCTTCATTCGCAGACTCAAACGGGATATCGAAGAGCGTGGACGCGATCTGGATAATGTTAT